>DATEDP010000134.1 GCA_035281585.1 bacterium | reverse complement strand
CCAAGAAGCCGGAAGCCTGCCCAAGCGCCCATCCCCTGCGCCCGAAGAGCCGCATTGGGCTAAAAGCAGATTTAAGCACAAAATAAGGACGGATAAAAAAATCGAGACGCACCGGATCACAGCTTACCTCCTAAGGCTCGCTACCTCACCCGGCGTGGCGAAAGAAAAACAACGGAATTTCCGGCTAATGAATTTCTAGGATGTCGTCAACAGGATTCAAGGCGCTAATGCTTTGGCCTGATAAAGATGGGGCCTTTTCGGCCCTCCGGCACCCCGACCATAGTAACACCATTGAGGGAAATTGAAGTCCGAGGCGATGGCGGCCGGCAGCAGCAAACTGGCTTTAAGAAAAGCCTCGAGGTCGGGAACCTCTTCCAGAGCGACCGGGTAACCCCACTTCTCCAGCTGTTCCAAGGCCGGGCCGCCCGGCTTCAGAATCGCCCAGCTCAGGCCGAACCGGTTAATGCCCCAATTCACCATCCGATCCAGAAAACGCTTTGCCTGCTCGGGTGCGGCCGCGAGCATCGGAACCAAGAAATCAATCGAGCATTGCAGCAAGGAGCCAGGGAATGCCACGGAAAGAAGCCGGACACCGCTCTCTTCAATCCGGTTGAGCTCACCTTTGAAACCCAGGCGGCTCTCGGGAAAATCGCAAACATGCAAGGCATCGATCACTCGATCCAAGCAGTTCCCGCCATCATGCAGGTCGAGGAGCACGCTTTTATCCGACCCTCTCAATCGGGAAAGAAAGCTTGAGACCTCCAACGATTCTTCATCCTGCAGGCGAATGTCCATTTCGCCCCAACGAATGTTCGAAGCCAAAAACTGCCTCAGGTTGGCTTCGTCATTGACCCCCTGCCAGATCAACTGGACATGGGGAGGAAGCCTTTCCTCCGAAAGCAGCTCGGTCAAATTGTACTCCCGCCCGCTCAGGGAGCGCGCCGGCCGATGGCCCAAGGGCGATTCGAAAAGCGTGTCGGCATGGAGCAACAAAACATCCCCGGCCACTTCCGAATCGGCCACCGCCTTGAGGTTGGCCGGCTCATTGTCGATGAAAGCGGCGACTCGATAGCCCTCTTCTTGAAAATGGCGGATGCCGGCGACCTTGGCTTGAAGGATGTCGCCCTCCCAATTGGAGGAGGGATTCATGAACAGCAGGTCGCTGCGGAAATCCACCCGATGCTCGCGGCCCAGAGCGTTGAGCGAGCGCAGCGTCTCCTCCCGCAGGCTCTCGGGCCGGCCGGTGTTGAGGCCGACAAAGGCATTAGGCTGAATCTGAAACCAGCGGATCACCTCGAGCACCCCGCGGTAGGGCCGATGCGACTGCATCACCGCGTCGTGGCCCCAGCGGTTCTTCTCGTACCATCGCACGACCCGCTCGATCTCACCGGCCTCGAGACCCAAGTCGCCAAGAAAGTCGAGGATCTGGTTTTCATGGAAATTCAACCGTTCGACCTCGAGCTCCCGGAAATGGCAAGTGCCGTGAATCCGATCGAATTCCTTCATGACGTGAAGGGTCAAATACCTCATGTCGAGGATGGTCCCATCGATGTCGAAGAGGATTAGCAATGGCTCTTGAGGAAAGCGGCGGCGGGTGTCTTCGTAGTGCCCGGCCAGGGCATGCATCCAATCTTTCATGGCTAAATCAGGCCATGGGCCGGTGGCTTTTCTGTGAACTCAAGGTGAATTCGGTCTTAATAATCGAGGAAGTGACGGACGCTGGTGACGGTGACCCCCTCCTTGAAATGGAGGATGCCGCGGATCAGCAAGGCGGTTTGATTGTGCAGCAGCTGCTGCCACCACTTGGCGGCGACGAATTCGGGCAGGATCACCGTGATGAGCTGGTCCGGCTCTTCCTTCTGCAGCTCGTCGATGTAGTCCAGGAGCGGCCGGATGATCGAGCGGTAGGGCGAATCCAAGATCACCAAGGGAATGTCGATGCACCAATGGCTCCAGATGTCCTTGATCTTTCGGGTGCGCTCGGGATCGAGCGCGACATAGACCGCTCGGACGTCGTCGGAGATCGACAGCGCGTAGCTGATCGCCTTGGCGGTTCCTTTATGGAAGGTCGAGATCGGGATCAAAACCCGATGCAGCTTGGGCGGCAACAGATCCCCCAGCTGGGGATGCAGCTGATCGACGATTTCATGGTAGTGTCGATTGATGGCGATGAACATCAAGATCAACAGCGGAATGAAGACGACCACCATCCAAGCGCCGTGGGTGAACTTGGTCGTCCCGATGACCAGCAAGGCGATGAAAGTCGCCGTGGCGCCGAGGCCGTTGATCAGGATCTTGTGGAACCAGCCCTTCCCCCGCAGCTTAAGCCAATGAATCACCATGCCGGACTGGGATAGCGTGAAGGAAATGAAAACACCGACCGCATACAGCGGTATCAAGCTGTGGACGTTGGCGTTGAACAACACGATCAAAAGCGCGGACGCCGCCCCTAGCAAGATGATGCCGTTGGAGAATGCCAGCCGATCGCCCATGCTGCTCAGCTGCCGGGGCATGTAACCGTCTCGGGCCAAAAGAGACGCCAGTCGGGGGAAATCGGCGAAAGCCGTGTTGGCCGCTAAAATCAAGATCAAGGCGGTGGCGACCTGTATCAAATAATAGAAGAATCCGCCGTTGAAGACGTGGCGGGCGATCTGACTGACCACGGTTTCATGGCCCTTGGGCAAAACATGGTAGAGTCGGGCCAATTCGGTGATTCCGAGAAACAAGGCCAAGAGGATCAGCCCCATCCATATCAGAGTGATATTGGCGTTCCGCGATTCGGGAGGCCGAAAGGCCGGGACTCCGTTGGAAATCGCCTCGACACCGGTCAGCGCCGCGCAGCCCGAGGAGAAGGCCCGCAGCACGAGAAAATAACCCAAGGCGTTAGTGGCCGGCGGATAATGCTCCACGCCCAGAACAATTTCGGGCGGCGCGAAAAAATAGCGGTAGAAGCCGACTCCGATCAAAGTGCAAAAACTAATGATGAACAGATAAGTTGGGATGGAAAAGATAAAGCCGGATTCCTTGACCCCGCGCAGGTTGGCGAGGGTGATCAAAATCAAGAAGAACACGCACAGGGCGATTCGATAGGGGTACAGGAAAGGAAAAGCCGAAGTGATGGCGGCAACGCCGGAAGCGATGCTGACCGCGGCGGTCAAAATGTAATCGGTCATCAAAGAGGCGCCCGCGATCAGTCCGGGATACTTGCCCAAATTCTCCTTGGCGACAATATAGGCGCCGCCACCGGAAGGATAGGCTCGAATGGTTTCGCTGTAAGAGCTGATCAGAATGAGCAATAGGACGCCGATGGCAAGCGCGATCGGCAGGGAAAGCTGGACGGCGACCATCCCGGCGGTGACCAAGACGAGCAAGATTTCCTCGGAAGCATAAGCCACCGACGACAAGGCGTCGGAGGAGAATACGGCGAGGGCTACCTTCTTGTTGAGCCTTTGTTCGTGGACTTCGGCGCTGGCCAGCGGCGGGCCCAGGATGATCTTCTTGAAGGTTTTGAACATATCCTATTAATAGAGACGAGCGGAATTGTTAGCAGAAAGCATGAAAAACTCTAAGGAAAATATTCGCATCCTTCGCCGCGGCCTGCGCCGTCGTTGCCCCCAATGCGGCCGGGGCAAGCTCTTCATCGGCTGGTGGCAAATGGAAGACTCCTGCCCTTACTGCGCCTTGAAGCTGGCTTCACGGGAAAGCGACACCTGGGCTTTCATGTATCTCAGCACCGCCTTCATCACCGGGCTCTTCATTCTCTCGATGCTCTTGGTGCTGCCGAAGAGCCTTTGGCTCGGCCGCTTCGTGGTGGCGGCCGCCGCCCTTTTCCTCTTCGTCCTTTCGGCTCCCTATCGGAAAGGCTTGGCGATCGCCTTCGATTACTTGGTCGAGCTGCGCATCAACAATCACGCCAACTTGGCATTTCTGACCGATGAGGAAGCGGCCCAGCTTCCAGGATTGACAGCCCCGCGCCCCTGACATAGGAATTTGAGCGAAATTGCGGGAATAGCTCAGTTGGTAGAGCATCAGCTTCCCAAGCTGAGGGTCGCGGGTTCGAACCCCGTTTCCCGCTCAATGAGACTGAAACAACCTCAAGAACCCAAGGCTTTAGCGGGCCCGGATTTACTCCGGGCCCGCGAATAACTTCGAACCCCGTTTCCCGCTCCATTGAGAAAATCTATGCGAGCTCGGCACCACCGAGCTCGCTTCATTTCGGTTCAGGGAAGATCCGATTCTTCGTGCTCCGGATTGGGAATCATTTTCAACACCTGATTCGATGCAAAAATACTGACCCCATAGAGATGCCCATCCTGCCCCACTGTGAAAGAAGTGACGCCTGGAAAATGTGCGAGGTGGCGGTCGTTGGAAGGCACCCCCTGATCGTCGATAGTAATGCCGCGAATATAGCCATAATAGGCCGCGGCATAGATCAATGTCCGGTCTAATTGTCCGCCATAAGGATCGGGCTCCTGGCCCTCATAAAAGCCTGCAGCAGTGATTATTTCGCTTCCACATTCATGAACCACGCCAGCGTGTCTTTTAACGGCTATGGATTTCGAGGCATCGTGACCAGAGGGATCGGCGTCTTGATTTGTTGGATCGCAATGGTCAAAACCACCGATGGGCTGCGAAAACAATGAGCCTGCTTTCGGGCCCTCTTCCAGAGGCCAACCGAAATTGAGATAGGGCCCTCCGAAGGGATAAAGGTTAAGCTCCTCATAGGTCTCGAAGCCGACATCGCCGACCACCATACCTAGGCCCGGAATTCTAGATGCTGTGAATGGATTGCGTAATCCCTTAGCCACAATTGCCGGAGCATCGATGCCTTCGGGATCGACTTTAATTAATTTGCCCAGAAAAGAGCTGTCATCTTGAGCCAGATCGGAATGGGCTTCGGCCTCTTCGGCGCTTTCGGGGAAAAAACCATCTCCCACACCTAAAATCAAATCACCATTATCATCAAAGATCAGAGCCCCACCATTGTGCTGCCCTTGCCGATCAACCATTGAAACGTTAAAAACTTCTTGAGGATTGGAAAGAGGATTGTCGGCGGTCTCATCCAAATCATATCGGACGATACCGTTGCAGAAGGCTTCCGATGAAGGGCAAGCGGATTCTGGCAAGGTAAGAGCCGCGTATATCCTACCATTGGAGTGAACGACACTGACCAATCCCGCATCCCAAAAAGTGGTAGCAGGAATTTGCGCGTGCCCCAAAGCCTGCAAATCGCTATCCAAGAGAATAATTTGTCCATCCCGCGTGGCTATAAGGAAATTTCCAGAAGGCAGGGCTTCAATGTCGATCGGCATGATCCCCTGGATAAAGTCTCCAACCGGCTCGAAGATAAAAGGCTGAGTCGGACTTGGTTCGATAAGGCTTTCGTTATCAACCTGATCCAATGGAATGGGCTCCGAAGTGGATTCAACCGTCCCTCCACAGCCAGCCAAAAGCAGAGAGAATAACACTATCATTTTTTTCACTTCTTTTCGCTCCTTACCCTTCGTTCAAATAGAACTAAGATGGACAGATGGTGGGACGCGTTCTACAATCGGTGCCCAATCGATCGTTAGGTTTGTAGCATGACGCCCTATAGACGCCTCTTTTCGCTCTTCCTCTTAATCACATTCCTTTTCATTGCAAGCCAAAGCCAGGCTCAGTCCAAAAAGAGCCAAGCAGCGACCGACCCCAGCAAAAAAGTAGGCTTTTCCGGCGATCCGGCCCGCAAACGTGGAATGGAAATCGGCTTCGACATGGGAAAAAAGGCCGGCAAATCCGACAAGGAGCAGGATCTCAAGCCCGACCTCAAGCGCCACGAGGCCTACCAAGAGCCGGATAAGTATTACCGCTCGGAATACGGCTCCCGGGCCAGCTTCAGCGCCGGCTTCCGCAGCGGGTTTTCCGGCGGCTACCAGGCGGCTTTCGGTAAAAAGGTCAATATTTCCCCGGAAGGCAGCTCCCTCAAAGGCACCAAGACCGAAACCAGCCCCAAAAAGGGCGGGGGCCACGCCAGCGACGCCTTCTAATTCATTTGCCCTCGGGTAGGACGGGTGCTAAGGCCCCAGCCCGTCACCATGAGGAAAAAAATCGCGACATTTCTATTGATTTCCTGGATTTGGACCTTGGTCGGAGGCTCCCCGCTCTGGGCCAAGGACCAGGAGGAGCCGGTCCCGGAATCTCAACCCGACCTCCAGCTCTCCCCCCAAGACGCCGCTTTCGGCGAGCGCTCCGAAATGCACGAAAGGTTCACCTTCAAGGAGCTTCCCCGGGACCTCGGCGGAAGCCTCAAATCCTCGTTTTGGGGCTGGGGCGGCCTGGCTTTCGGATTGGGAGCCGGCTTGAGCGGCGGCCTGGTTCCCTTGGACGACAATATTCAAGACAGCTTCGAGCCTAACGCCTTGTTCGGCGAAACCGCCAATGACGTCATGGGCTGGGTCATCTCGCCCTATACCATCGGCGGCGCTTCGGTGATCACCTGGATCGTCGGCCACGGAACCCATCATCCCAAGGTGGCTCTAACCGGCCGCGCCCTGACCGAGGCCCTCTTCCTTTCCCTGGGCATCGACGTCGTGGCCAAGCTCTCCTTCAACCGGCGGGCGCCGGACAACGGCCGCTTCAGCTTTCCCAGCGCCCACTCCACCGCGGCCTTCACCGCCGCCGGAGTCTTGACCAGCTTCTACGGCTGGAAGGCCGGCATCCCTTCTTACGCCCTCGCCTCCTTGATATCGGTCAGCCGGGTCGATGGCGATCAGCATTGGGTCAGTGACGTCGTCATGGGCGCGGTCCTCGGCAGCGTCATCGGCTGGGGCACCGCCCAATTCCATAAAAAAGAGCATCCTAACTTCTTTCTTTCACCGCAGGTGTCGAGCAACCGTGCAAGCCTTGGCTTCACCTACATCTACTGAGGTTCGGCGGGAGCTGAAGCGAAAATCGCTCCATCTCCCAGGCCTGATGCTGCCTTTCGCTTTTCAGCAGGCGCCCCGGCTGAGCGCCGCCTTGCTCGCGGTCGTGGTGGTGCTCTATTACATCGCGGAATTGCGCCGGCTGTCCCAGAAAGCGCCGCTGCCGGTGATCGGCTACCTGAGCCAAACCCTGACCCGATCCGCCCATTTGGATTTGGCTCCGATCTTTTTGGCGGTGGGCTTGGGAATCGCCTCCTACTTTTTTCCCCTGAAAGCGGCGATGGCCGGAGCGCTGCTAGCCTGTCTTTGCGACGCCTTCGCCGCCTTGATCGGGATGAAGTTCGGCAAGGCCCGGATCTTCTTTTTGAAGAAAACTTATTTGGGAACGGCGGCCTTTTTTCTTTCCGCTCTCCTGGTGCTGTTGCCCCTTTTGGGCTGGCGCGGAGCCTTGGTCACCGCCTCGGCCGCCTCGGCCATCGAGGCCCTCTCGATCGAAGGCGTCGACAATCTGCTGTTGCCGATCTTCGGCGGCTTGATCGCGAGATATTTCTTATAAGCAAATATAGTTGAAGACGTACCCTGCCAAGGGCGTGATTTGGGTCACGCCGGTCACTTCGATCAAGTCCTTGGATGCCGCGTTGATCTTGTAAGTCATGTCGGGCGGCGTCACCCAGCCTTGGCTGGTGATGGCGCAAATCGGCCCGCCCGGATACGGTTTCGAGAAATTGATCGTGCAGGTGAAGTTCTTGGCGTCGGTCGGCACCGAAACCAAGCCCTTGGTGTCATTGGAGCCTTCGCTGAGCTCGGTTCCGGCGGGGCAATGATCGCCTCCGATCGTCGGCGTCCCCGTCCGCACTTTAAGATAGTTGGCGTCGTCGACGACGGCTGCCGCCTTGTCCTCGGGCGGATTGTCGTCGGCGCTGTCCTTCGGCGCGTCCGGACTCGGCGCGCCCAGCGGGATGATGGCGCTGTCGCCGGTCGAATCCTGGTTGTTCATATTTGGCGAGCCTTGGGGGGATCCCCCGCCGCTGCAGGCTTGAATCAGAGCTGAAATAAAAAGAGCGATGAATAGATGTCGCATAGGCCCTCCCCGGTAAGCTTTAGAATTAGCAATAATCACACCAATCAGCCAGCAATTTAGCCTTCGAGAAATACATGATTGTTTTGAAGGGTCGCAGCCGAGCGATGGCATGGCTCAGCGCGGCAAGAGCGTCAAAATTCCAACACTTGCGATGAGGGCTTGTCGATTATGAGAGGACGGGAGCGATCGCTTCCAGGGCGTCGGGGTTTTCCACCGAGGAGAGATCGCCCAGCTCCTTGCCGAGGTATTTCTTCTTGATGGCGCCGCGCACGATCTTCGCGGAGCGAGTCTTGGGAAGGGCCGCGACGAAGATCACTTTCTCCGGCCGCAGGGTCTTGCCCAGCACCTCGCCGACTTTTTCCGAAAGCTCGCCGGCCAAGGCGTCGCCGGCCTTGAAATCGCCCTTCAACACCACGAAGCAGACGATGCCCTCGCCCTTGATCTCATGGGGCACGCCGATCGCCGCGGCCTCGGCGCAGGCCGGATGCCGCAACAAGGCGGCCTCGATCTCGGCCGGCCCGGTCCGCCGGCCCGAAACCTTGATCGTGTCGTCGGCCCGGCCCTGCAAGAACCAAAAACCGTCTTCGTCGACGATCGCCCAATCGCCGTGAAACCAAATCTCGGGCCACTTCGAAAAGTATGTCTCGAGATAGCGGTCGCGATCGTTCCAGAAGGCCTTGGTCATCGAAGGCGCCGGCTTCTTGCATACCAGGTAACCGACTTCGCCGCGCACCGGCTGGCCTTCCTCGTTGAAGACGTCGACGTCCATGCCCAAACCCGGTCCCCGCAGGGTGCTGGGCTTGAGCTCGGTGATGGGCAAGGGCGCCAGGAGACAGCCGACGATCTCGGTGCCGCCGCTGATGTTGATGATTGGGCAACGGCCGCCGCCGACTTTTTCGAAGAACCAGCGGTAAGATTGGGGATCCCAGGGCTCGCCGGTGGAGCCGAGGATCCGCAGCCGGCTCAAGTCGTGCTTCTTCACCCAGGAGTCGTCCGCCTTCATCAAGAGGCGAATGGCGGTCGGCGAAATCCCGAAGATGGTCGCGCCGTGACGCGAGGCCACGTCCCAAAGCCGGTCGGGATTGGGGAAATCGGGCGCACCCTCGAAAATCAGGAAGCTCGAATTCAGCGACAACGAGCCGATCATTTCCCACGGCCCCATCATCCAGCCGATGTCGGTGACCCAGAAGAAAACGTCCTCGGGCTTGGTGTCGAAATAGTAACCGACCTCCTTGGTCATCTGGGCGAGGCAGCCGGCGTGGGTATGAACCGTGCCCTTGGGCAGGCCGGTGGTGCCGGAGGTGTAGATGATCATGCAGCGGGCCTCGGCGTCCAAGGTCGCGGTCGGGACCGACGGATGATTTCCGGCCAACAGGTCGTCGAACCAAAGATCCCTCCCCTCCTGCCAGGGAATGTCCTTGAAGAGCCGCTTGGCCACGATGACTTTTTGGATGGAGGGGACTTGCTTCAGCGCAAGGTCGGCGCTCTGCTTGATCGCCACTTCCTTGCCCCGGCGCAGCGAGCCGTCGGCCGTGATGAGGACCTTGGCTTCGGCATTGTTCAATCGAACCGCCAGCGGATCGGGGCCGAAGCCCGAAAAGATCGGAATGACGATGGCGCCGATCTTGAGGCAGGCGAAGAAACTGACCACCATTTCCGGGATCATCGGCAGGTAGAGGCCGACCCGGTCGCCCTCTTGGACACCCATCGAACCAAGCGCCGCCGCCAGCTTGTCCACCTGGCTTTGCAATTCGGCGTAGCTGAGCTTCTTGACCGCGCCGCAGTCGCCCTCCCAAGTGAAGGCGGTCTTGGCGCCCTTGCCGGCTTCGATCCAACGGTCGATGCATTGATCGACGATGTTGATCTTGCCGCCAACAAACCACTTCGACCAAGCGAAGCCGTCGGAGCTGTCGAGGATCTTGCGGTAAGGCTGCTGCCAGCGCAGATCCAGATCCTTCAAGCAGGCGTCCCAGAAACGCTCGACGTCGGCGTTGGACCAGCGCACGAGAGTGTCGTAATCGCGAATGCCGTGGGCTTTCATGAAGCGGGAGATATTCGATTTTTCGATGTAATCGCCGTAGGGTTTCCAGATGATTTCCGGCATGACATTCCTCCAAAAGCTTGTTATCCCATTCCTCGGAGAATATGCAATTAGCCATTCCGAGATATTCGCAACGGGTTTTCCCCCGTTACCGCTACGTCCCGACTCTCCATCCCCACCCGGTGATCGATCCGAAGGGGCACAGCTATAAAAAAGAGGAGGAAAAGCCGGAATATCTCCCGCCCGAAAAATGGAAGCAGAACGACCTCTATCTGTACGGGGTCGACCTCTACAACCACGGCTACTGGTGGGAAGCCCACGAGGCCTGGGAAAGCCTTTGGCTCACCACCCAAAAAACCGACGTCGAGGGCCAATTCCTCCAAGGTCTGATCCAATTTTCGGCGGCGCTCCTCAAACTCTATTCCGGCAACAACCGCGGCTTCGAGAGCTTGCTGCGCGAATCCGACAAACGCCTCCGTTTTTGCCTCAAGGAGCTGAGCCAACAGAATCGTCGCCAGCTCATGGGGCTGGACCTCGAGGCTTGGCTCGGCAAGGTCCAGGTCTTCTGCGATTCGCTGGGCGGCCAAGACGGCGAATCGGTCGACGCCCTCGGCTTCGCCAGTTTCCCGGCCCTGATCCTCGAATCATGAAAAAGCTTCTCCTCCTCGTCCTCAACTTCGGCATCCTCTTGTTCTTTCTTTTGGTGCTGGCGCTCAAGTGGCCGGTGGAAGCGCCGGCCGGCGAGCCTTCGAGCTTCGCCCCCCGAGCCAAAATGGACTCCTTGCCCGAGCTGTCTTTTAGGGTCTTCGAAACCGGCTACTCCGAATCGCTGGAGGCCTTCGCGGTCCGCGGCGGCTCCCTGCTGAAAAACCACCGCTACACTCACTCGGCGGTGCTGATCGAGCATCCCAAGGGCCGGGTGGTCCTGGACTCGGGACTCGGCACTTCTTATCCCGCCGAATTGGCCTCGATGAGCGGAGCGGTCGGTTTCTTCGTGAAGAAAACCTTTCACGCGACCAAGCCGCTGAAGAACCAAGCCGATTTCCCACGGCTCGATCCGGCCAAGGATTTCTTTCTGGTGAGCCACGCCCACTGGGATCATCTCGGCGGCATGGCCGATTTCGAGCTGCCGATCCGGCTGCTGGCCGAGGAGAAGGATTTCATGCTCGCTCAAGGCGGGGCTTTTCAGCATGGCGTCCTTCCGATCCAGGTCGAGAAGCTGAAAGACCGATTGGTCCCGTTGGTCCTCGAGTCGAAGCCCTACGAGAACTTCGCCCGCAGTCTCGACCTGTTCGGCGACGGCAGCCTGGTCGTCGTCTCGCTCTCCGGCCACACGCCGGGATCGCTCGGCCTCTTCGCCAATCTTCCTTCGGGCAAGCGTTTCCTCTTTGTCGGCGACGCCCTCTGGTCGGTCGACGCCGAGGGCAAGCCCCAGGCTCGTAGCTGGGCGGCGGAGCGCTTTTCGGATTTCGACCCGTTGGAAGCCCGCAAAATCCGGGTCAAGCTGGGGGAGCTGATCCGCCACAGCAATGAAATCAAGCTCGTGCCGGTGCATGACGCGAAAGCCCTGGCGCTTGTGACCCAAAGCGATTAGGAACGTCTTAGGAGGAAGCCATGAGAAAACTCGCCCTATTCTTCGCTCTGGCCTGGATGTTCTCGGCCGCCCTACCCCATTCGAGCTTCGCCGAAGAGGACTCAAAGGCGCGCTCCCAAGAAACCGTCAAGCAAGACGCTGAGGACGACAAGCCGGTCGGGGGCGAAAGCGGCAAGAAAGGCGGCATTTACGTCGTCGGTCGGGGCTTCAAGACCGCCGGCAGCGAGATGGAAAAAGGCTTCAAGGCCGCCGGCCGGGGCATCGTCAAGGGCGGCAAGGCGACCGGCCGGGGTTTCAAGAAGGCCGGCGGCGCGATCAAGGGATTCTTCACCGGCGAGAGCGGCGACGACAAGAAGGAAGAAGAAAAGAAGTAGGGGCGGGGCTTGCCCCCGCCCGCGTGCAAGGACACTTATGATCCCCCCTTTGAAAAAGGGGGGTTGGGGGGATTTGGAAAATTCCGCATGCTAAAATCGACATTTGTTTTCTTGCCGCCGCCTTAAATCCCCCCTGCCCCCCTTTTTCAAAGGGGGGTCTAATACTGAATCAAGCTAAAGACCGGATAATCCCGCAAAGCCTTCTTGCCGTCCAGGAAGCTTAGCTCAATGACAAAGGCCAGCTCCTCGACCTTCCCACCCATTTTTTCCACCAGATGAGCGGCGGCGCCGGCAGTGCCGCCGGTGGCCAGCAAATCGTCGACGATCAGGACCTTGGCGCCTTGGGGAATGGCGTCCTCGTGCAGTTCGATCGTGTCCTCGCCGTACTCCAGCTTATACGTATAGGAAACCGTCGTGTAGGGAAGCTTGCCCTTCTTTCGCATGATCGCGAAGCTTTTGCCCAGAGCGTGGGCCAAGACCGACCCGAACAGGAAGCCCCGCGACTCGATGCCGACGATGACGTCAACCGGCTTATTGCGGTAACGCTCGACCAGGCTCGAAATGATGAAACGGAAAGCCTCGGGGTTTTGAAGCAGCGGCGTGATGTCTTTGAAGACGATGCCGGGCTTGGGAAAATCGGGAACGTCGCGAACGAGCTTCTTGAGATCCATGGCGATTCCTATTTGGCGGTGTAACGCCGCTCGGGAAGGAAATCCTCGGGATCGTAAGTCCCGCTCTCGTCGCGGATCTCGAAATGCAGGTGATCTCCGCTGGCGTTGCCGGTCCTTCCCATCTTGGCGATGCGCTGTCCTTGCTTCACGGTGTCCCCCTTGTCAACGAGGTTTTTCTCATTGTGGGCATAGGCCGTGAAGAAGCCGTCCTCGTGCTTGACGACGATCAGGTTGCCGTAGCCGCCGAGACGGTCGGCGTAAACGACCTCGCCGCCGGCCGCCGCCAGGATCGGGTCGCCCTCATCGCCGCCGACGTCGATTCCGTCATGCATCTTGCCGCTGCGCGGGCCGTAAGGCGAGTTGATCGGGCCCTCGGCCGGCCAAAGGAACTTACCCCGCGCCTGCTGAAGCACTTCGGGCGAGGGCTTGCGCGGTTTCTTGTTTTTGCGTCGGGCGACTTGTTGATCGGGCTTGCCGTTGAAAATGGCGCGAAAGTCACCGCAGCCCGGCAGGAGCAGCAGGGAGAGAAGGAAAAGTGAAACCAGCTTACGAGGGCTCGAAGCCATGCCTCCCTTTCAATTTGACGAAGCGGCAGCCGCTGAGCTTTTCCCGCACCCAACCGGTGGTCTCGCGCCGCATCAGCACCAATTCTTGGCTCCACTCGTCGCCCACCGGAACGATCAACCGCCCGGACTCCGAGCTTTGCTCTAAATAGGGCCGGGGGACTTGGGGCGAGCCGGCCGCCACCACGATCGCGTCGAAGGGCGCCTGCTCGGGCCAGCCGAGGGTTCCGTCGCCGAGCTTGAGAGTGATATTGCGGTAGCCCAGGGCCTTGAGGTTTTTGCGGGCCTTCAGCAGCAGCTCCGAGAGCCGCTCGATCGAATAGACTTGATCGACCAGCTCGGCCAGGATGGCGGTTTGGTAGCCGCAACCGGTGCCGACTTCGAGGACCCGATCGGTCGGCTTGAGCCGCAAGGCTTCGAGCATGTAGGCGACGATGTAAGGTTGGGAGATGGTTTGGCCCGAGCCGATCGAAAGCGGATGATCGTTGTAGGCCATCGGCTGGAGGCCCGGCTCGACGAAGCAATGCCGCGGCACCTTGAGAAAGGCCTGCAGGATCCGCTCGTCGCGGATGCCGCGGTCGAGGAGCTGCTCCCGCACCATTCGCTTGCGCGAGATGTAGTAATCCCCACCTTCGCTGCTGGTTTTCTTCAACGACATCGCATGCCGCATTTTATAGCTTCCAGGTCCGGATCTTTTCCAAAAACGGATAGTCGGTCATGTCCACTTTGAGTGGAGTGATCGATATCTTCCTCTCCAAAATCGCATTGCAGTCGCTGCCCGGGATGTTTTCATAGCCGACTTCATCGCCGCCGATCCAATAGTATTTCTTCTTCCGCGGATCGAGCTTCTCGACGATCACATCGCCGTAATTGCGCTTGCCCAGCTTGCCGAAAGCGTAGCCCTTGAGCCGGTTCTGAGGAACGTTCGGCACGTTGACATTGAGGACCATGCCAGGCGGCAGCCGATATTTCAACACCGCCTTGGCCAGCTTGGCCGCGAAGTTGGCCGCCGGCTTGAAAATCGGGCGCTCGAAACGCGCCACCAGCGAAATGGCGATCGAAGGGATTCCCATGATCGCGCCTTCAAGCGCTGCCGAGACCGTGCCCGAATAATGAACGTCGTCGCCCAGATTGCCGCCGTGATTGATGCCCGAGACGATCAAGTCGGGGCGCTTCGGCTTGAGGACCTTGTTGATGCCCAAGTTGATGCAGTCGGTGGGCGTGCCGGTGACGCCGTAGTAGTTCTTCTTCACATCGAGGATGCGCAGCGGCCGGTGCAGAGTCAGCGAATGGCTGGCGGCCGATTTCTCGCGATCCGGCGCCACCACCACGACCCTGGCGATCTTTTTCAAGGTTTCGGCTAGCGTTCGTATCCCCTCGGCGTAAATCCCGTCGTCGTTCGAGACTAGAATGAGCATTATCCGTTGTTATTACAGGATTTTTTCGGCGCGCGCCAGGCTTATCTTCCCCCTCCTTTGTAAGGAGGGGGTCAGGGGAGGTAGAGAGCCGGCGTTATGCAAAGTATTTTGCACAGCGCACGCCCTCTACCCCTCCCTAACTCTCCCCTTACAAAGGGGAGGGAATAAAAAAAGCCCCGGTTCTTGCAAACCGAGGCTTAAAGTCGGGGCGACTGGATTTGAACCAGCGACCACTCCCACCCCAAGGGAGTGCGCTACCGGGCTGCGCTACGCCCCGAATGACCGTCTGGGGTTAATTCGACGGCTAGAAATCTGCCTTGTATTGTCATTCCGAGGACCCGAAGGGGCCGAGGAATCCTCTAAGGAGTCCGCAGTGGATCCCTCACTTCGTTCGGGATGACAGGCGCCTGCGTATCCAAAATCTTATAGGCTTTCAAGAATCTTCCCGAGCTCCTGCAAACATTTCTTGATCTCGAGCAGCGAATCGTCGCGGGACTCGGGACTCTTCGGCAAGGCCAGGGTGATCTGGGCGGCTTGGCTTTCGACTTCCTTGCCCTTGCCTCCGCGCTTGTTCAGCTCCTTGAGGCGCTTCCGGGCTCCCTCGATGGTGAACTTTTCCTTGTAGAGGAGGTCGCGGATCCGCAGGATCATCTCGACTTCCTTGCGCTTGTAGAGCCGCTGCTTGGATTTGCTCTTGGCCGGCGCAATATCAGGAAATTCGGTCTCCCAATAGCGGAGCACGTAGGGTTTGACCCCGACGATCTCGGCCACTTCCCCGATCTTGAAGTAAACCTTGTCGGGAATGGCGGACGCGGAAGCACGTTTTTCGGATGTTTCGGCGACGCTCATAATGGCAGGCGCTACATCGCCCAAAGAGGACGGCGCTGTCAAGGAGTGGATAAAATTCCTGGACTTAGACTATTCTTTATTAAGTGCTTGTTTGAGGACTTGTGAGGGCCGGAAGGTCAAAACCCGGCGGGCCGAAATCTCGATTTCCTCGCCGGTCTGGGGGTTTCGCCCCATCCGGGGGCGCTTGGCGCGAACCACGAAATTTCCGAAGCCGCTGATCTTGATCTTCTCTCCCCGTTCCAGAGTGTCCTTCATCGTGTCGAAGATCATCTCGACGATGTCGGAAGACTCTTTCTTGGAAAAACCGATCTTTTCGTAAATCGATTCGACCAAATCCGCTTTGGTCATAACGGGCCTCCTTGAGACTAGCGCAACTCCGCGCCGCTGAGTTCTTTCAACTTCGCCGTCAATTGCTCCCTCGCCTGGTTGACCTCGTCGTCGGTTAAAGTCCGCTCTTGGCTGCCGTATTCGATTCGGAAGGTCATGGCCTTTTTGCCCTCTTCCAGGGGCTTGCCCCGGTAAAGATCGAAAAAGATTGCCTGCCGCATCCAAGGACCACCGTTAGCCCGGATCAGGGCGGCCAGCGAGCCATGAGTCACCGACTCATCGACGATTAAGTTGAGGTCGCGCCAAACTGAGGGAAACGGCGATACCTGTTGAAATTTTACAGGAATTTTAGATTCTGTCAAAAAGAGATCGAGAGAAATTTCAGCTAGGGCCACCGGGCCCTTGAAATCGAGCTCCGCGGCGAGGGCCGGATGGAGCTCACCAAGCTCGCCCAAATCGAAGCTTTTCCCCTCCCGCCGCCAGCTCAAGGCCAGCCTGCGCTTGGGGTGAAAATTAGGGCTCTGGCCGGGCTTTTCTTCAAGCGTTCCTTCACCGGCGCTGCCTACCAATAACTTCAAGTAATCTTTTAAGTCTAGAAGGGAAACCTCTTCTATTTCATTAAGAAAGTGAAGCGGTTGTCGCTGGCCGGCCAGCCCTAGGCAAAGCCGCCATTCCTCCCGAAAGGGCGGTGTAGCGTCGGCTTGCGGACGGTAGACCGGGCGGATCTCGAAGAGCCGAAGATCGCTATTCCCCTTGAATTGATTCTGCTGAAGGGTCTGCACCATCTGGGGCAAAAGCGAGGGTCTCAGGACCGACATTTCCTCGCTGATCGGATTGAGAAGCTGGACCTCGTCCTCGGCCTGGAAGCCGAAGCGGGCCAGCCAAGGGGGCGAGGTGAAGCTGTAGTTGAGGATCTCGGTGAAACCCCAATCTCGGAGCAGGTTCCGCAGACCGTCAAGGGGGTGCTCCCGAAACGGCGGAAACTGGTCGAGACCGAGGGCCGGGAAAGTCGTCGGAATTCGGTTATACCCGTAGAGCCGAGCCACCTCTTCCACCAAGTCCACTTCGCGAGTCAGGTCACTCCTGGCGGTCGCAACCTTGAACCGGAGGTCGGTTCCTTCGGCCTTGCCCTCGAGACCGATCCGGCTCAGGGCCGGCAATAGCTCGGCCACCGGTAGGTTCAGGCCCAGCAGCCGAGTCAAAGTCTTTTGGCGGAGCAGGATGTCCCTGGCCTGGATCGGCTGAGGATAACGGTCGATGGCATCGGAGGCCGCTTCGCCGCCGGCCCATTCGACGATCAGGGCGGCCAAGCGGTTCAAGGCCGCCAGGCAAGCGTTGGGATCGACCCCGCGCTCGAAACGATAGGACGACTCGGTTTGCAGGGCTTCGCGCTTGGCGGCCTTGCGCACCGCCGAGGGCGAGAAATGGGCGCTTTCCAACAAGAGGTCGCCGGTCTTCTCGGTGACCCCCGAGCCCTGCCCGCCCATCACCCCGGCCAGGGCCAGGATGCGCTCGGCGTCGGCGATCACCAAGTCGCCTTCGGCCAGGCTCCGTTCTTTCTCGTCCAAGGTCTTGAGCTTTTCGCCGGCCTTGGCCCGCCGAATCTGGACTTGGCCGCCACGAATCTCTTTCAAATCGAAAGCGTGCAGCGGCTGACCGGTCTCGAGCATGACGTAGTTGGTGGCGTCGACGACGTTGTTGATCGCGCGGATGCCGCAGGCTTCGAGCCGGCGTTGCACTTTTTGGGGCGAGGGGCCGACCTTCACGCCCTTCAGGATCTGGCAAGTGTAGCGCGGGCAGAGGTCGGCGGCTTCGAGCTTCACCTCGGCCGCTGTTTTGAAATTTCCGGTCTTGGCGGCCGCCGGCGGCGGGGCCAATAATTCGGTTTGAAAGGCCGCCGCGACCTCGCGGGCCAAGCCGCGCATCGAGAGGCAATCGCCGCGGTTCGGCGTGACGTTCACTTCCAAAATCACGTCATCCAGCCCCAGGGCCTCGGCCAGCGGAAGATCTTCGGGGACTTCCGGCGGCAGAATCAAGATGCCCTCGCTCTCGGCGGCGAAGCCCAATTCCTTCTCGGAGCAGAGCATGCCGGCGGAAGCGACCTTGCGGATCACCGAGTTCTGAATCTCCATCCCGTTGGGCAGCTTGGCCCCCGGCAAGGCCAGTGCGACCCGGTCGCCGGCCTTGTGGTTCTTGGCGCCGCAGACGATCTGGTGGACTTGATCGCCGGTCCGCACCTCGCAGAGCGTGAGCCGGTCGGCGTTGGGATGCTTGTCGACCTTGAGCAAGGTGGCGGTGACGACCTTCTCCAAGCCCTTCCCCTGCTCTTTCAAGCCTTCGATCTCCAAGCCGGCGAGGCTCAGCCGGTCGGCGATCTCCTGGGGCGAGGCCGAGACCGAGACGAATTCTTTGATCCAGTTGAGCGAGGCTTTCATACTCTTCCTCCCCCTCCTTTGTAAGGAGGGGGCTGGGGGGAGGTAGAGAGGGGGCGACATGCAAGTGCATGACGCGGACTCTCTACCCCTCCCTCAACAAGTTCGGACAAGGTCTTTCACACTATCGCGGAGTTTGCCTGGCGCCATTAAGGCGCCAGTTTGCCTCCTTGCTCCCCTTACAAAGGGGAGGGAAAACTAGAACTGCTTTAAAAACCTAACATCATTCTCGAAAAACAATCGCAAATCGTTGACGCCGAACTTCAGCATCGCCAAGCGCTCCAGCCCGATGCCGAAGGCGAAGCCGCTGTATTTTTCGGGATCGATGCCGACGAAGCCGAAGACCGCCGGGTCGACCATCCCGCAGCCCAGGATCTCGATCCAACCGGTGCCCTTGCAGAGACCACAGCCCTTGCCACCACAGACATGGCAGCTCATGTCGAGCTCGGCACTGGGCTCGGTGAAGGGAAAGAAGCTGGGCCGAAAGCGGACCCGGCTGTCTTTGCCGAACATCCCTTGAATGAAAAGCTGGAGCACGCCCTTCAAGTCGGCGAAGCTGACCTGCTCGTCGACCCAAAGCCCCTCGATCTGGTGGAACATCGGGCTGTGGGTGGCGTCGTAGTCGTTGCGGTAGACGGCGCCGGGCGCGATCATCCGCAGCGGCGGCTTCTGCTTCTCCATGACCCGAATCTGGACATTGGAGGTGTGAGTCCGGAGCAGCCACTTCTTGTCTTTCAAGAAAAAGGTGTCCTGGACGTCACGGGCCGGGTGGTCGGCCGGAATGTTGAGGGCCTCGAAGTTATGGTACTCGTCCTCGATCTCGGGGCCGGTGTGGGTGACGAAACCCAAGCGCTCGAAGAGATCGCGGGTCATCGTGTAGATGCGGGTCAGCGGATGAAGATGGCCCAGCTCGACCGGCCGGCCGGGCAGCGTCGGGTCGAAGACGTCGCCGGCCAGTTCGGCGTCGATGGCCCGGCTCTTGGCGGCGCGCAGCGCCGACTCCAAGGCCGCTTCGATAGTCTCCTTGACCTCGTTGGCTTTGGCGCCGACCAACGGGCGCTCCTCGGCACTCAGCTTGCCCATGCCCTTCAGGATTTCGGTGAGACGGCCCTTCTTGCCGAGGAACTCGGTCTTGAGCTCGAATAAGGCGCTTTCGCCTTGAACGGAGGCCAGGGCCCGATGGAAATCGGACTTCAGGCTTTCGAGGTTGTTCAGCAGCGAATCTTTCACGCCTTCTTGGCGGCGTCGACGATTCTCGCGAAGACCGAGGGGTCTTCGGCGGCCAGGAAGGCGAGAACCTTGCGATCCAGCGCGATCTTGGCCTTCTTCAGGCCGCCCATCAGCTTGCTGTAGGAGAGCCCCAGGCCCTCGGCGGCGGCGCCGATGCGCTGGATCCACAGGCTGCGGGCGTCGCGCTTCTTGAGCCGGCGTCCGACATAAGCGTAGGTCAAACCCTTGTCGACCGATTCCTGGGCGGTGCGGAAAAGCTTGGAATGGCCTCCGCGGTAGCCTTTGGCCTGCTTCAGGACTTTATTGCGACGGCGGCGGGCTTTAAAGCCGCGTTTTACTCTTGGCATTGGTATTCTCCTTCGTAGGGGCGACCCTCGCGGTCGCCCTGGGCGAGGCGATTGCCACACCCGTAGATAAGGCACCCGCAAGGGGTGCCCCTACATGTTCAAATTATCCTAAAACGGCCAGGCGCATCCGCGCCGAATCCGACTTATTGAGAATGTTGGCCTTGCGCGAATGACGCTTCGACTTCCGGGTCTTGGTCGTCAGGATGTGGCGGCGGTTCGACTTGGCCGCCTTCACCTTGCCGGTGCCGGTGACCTTGAAGCGCTTCTTGGCGCCGCGTTTCGATTTTAATTTCGGCATATCGTCTCCAATTCCTAAATTTGAAAATCAGTCCTTCTTGCCCGGGTGCTTGGCCGGGATCAGGAGCATCGTCAGCTGCCGGCCTTCCATTTTCGGCGGAACTTCCACCGTCACCTTGTCGCCGAGCTTTTCCAAAATCTGCTTCAGAATTTTATGGCCGCCTTCCCGGTAGCTCATCTCGCGGCCCCGGAAGACCACCGTCGCTTTCACCTTGTGACCCTCGGCAATGAAGCCTTCCATGTTACGAACCTTGAAATCGAGGTCGTGCTCGTCGGTCACCGGCCGAAATTTCACTTCCTTCACCAAGACGATGACTTGATGCTTCTTCGCTTCCTTGATCTTCTTGGTCTGCTGGTACTTGTATTTGCCGAAGTCCATGATCTTGCAGACCGGAGGAACGGCATTGGGCGAAAGCTCGACCAAATCCAATCCCTGGCTTTCGGCCATTTCGATCGCCTTCGAGGTGATGAAAACGCCGAGCTGCTTTCCCTCGGCATCGATCAAGCGAATTTCGGGAACGCGAATGCGCCGGTTGATGCGCGTCTCTTTGTGATTAATACGAATAACCTCCTGTTGCCGCCGGACCTAAGCCCGGCTTTCGATTTCTTGGTTCAAGTACTTCAAATAATCGTCGTAGCTCATCGAGCCCTTGTCGCCCTCGCGGCGGCTGCGGACGCTGAGCGTGCCCTCGGCCTGCTCCTTCTTGCCCAGCACCAGCATGTGCGGGATCTTCTGGAGCTGGCCCTCCCGGATCTTGTGCCCCAGCTTCTCGGAGCGATAATCGGCTTCGGCCCGGATGCCTTGCTCCTTGAGCTTGGCCAAAAGTTCGGCGGCATAGTCGTTTTGCTGGTCGGTGATGGGAATCAGGAGGGCCTGAACCGGGGCCAACCAAGTCGGAAACGCGCCCGCGAAATGCTCGATGAGGATGCCGAAGAACCTCTCCAACGAGCCCATGAGCGCCCGATGCACCATGATCGGGCGTTGGCGGCTGCCATCCTCGGCCATGTAGTGAAGGTTGAAGCGCTCCGGGTTGTTGAAATCGACTTGGACCGTGGAGCATTGCCACATCCGGCCAATGGTGTCCTTGATCTTCAAGTCGATCTTGGGACCGTAAAACACCCCTTCTCCGGGGTCAACCGCAAAGGCCAAGCCCTTAGCCTCCAAAGCCCCCCTCAGAGCCTTGGTCGCCAAGTCCCAGTTTTCGTCGCTGCCGACCGATTTTTCGGGCCGGGTCGAGAGGAAAAGCTCGAATTCCTTGAAGCCGAAGTGGCCCAGGAAGCGCATGGTCATCTCCAGGACCCGCTCGACCTCGGCCTGGAGCTGGTCGGGCCGGCAGAAGATGTGGGCGTCGTCCTGGGTGAAGCCCCGGACCCGGAGCAGTCCGTGGAGGACGCCGGAGCGCTCGAAGCGATAGACCGTGCCGAGCTCGCCCAGCCGGACCGGCAGCTCGCGGTAACTCTTCATCCGGTGGTTATAGATCCGGATGTGGAAGGGGCAGTTCATCGGCTTGATCTCGTACTCCTGCCCTTCGACTTCCATCGGCGAGAACATGTTGTCTTTGTAAAACTGGGTGTGGCCGCTGGTGTGCCAGAGGTCGAGCTTGGCCATGTGCGGGGTATAGACCAGCTCGTAGCCTTCGCGGCGATGCTCGCCGCGCCAGAAATCCTCGATGGTTTGGCGGATCCGGGCGCCCTTGGGATGCCAGAGGATCAAGCCCGGGCCCTCCTCTTCCATCATCGAGAAAAGGTCGAGCTCCTTGCCGAGCTTGCGGTGATCGCGGGCCTCGGCCTCGCGGAGCTGGGTCAGATAGGCCTCAAGCTGGGCCTGGTCGGGAAAGGCGGTGCCGTAGACCCGTTGGAGCATTTTGTTCTTCTCGTCGCCCCGCCAATAGGCGCCGGCCACCGAGAGGAGCTTGAAGGCCGCGACCTTGCCGGTCGAGTCGACGTGAGGACCGCGGCAGAGGTCGACGAAATCGCCGTGCTTGTAGAGCGTGATCCTGTCGCCGGGCAGGGCCTCGATGATCTCGAGCTTGTAGATCTCGCCGCGCTTCTTGAAGAGCTCGATGGCCTCGGCCTTGGAGACTTCCTCGCGGCGAAAGGGCTCGTCGCGCTTCACGATCTCGGCCATCTTGGCCTCGATCTTCTCCAAGTCCTCGAGCGTGAGCGGCCGCGGCACTTCCATGTCGTAATAGAAGCCGGTGTCGATGGCCGGTCCGATCGCGAGCTTGGTGCCGGGAAACAGCGCCTGGACGGCGTCGGCCATCACATGGGCGGCGGAGTGACGCAGGCGTTGGAGGGGAGAATAATGTTCTGTTTTATCTTCTTCGAACATAAAAAAACGTGAAACGTGAAAAGTGAAACGTGAAAAGTCCTAGGAATTTTGGAATTCCCTACTTTTCACTTTTCACATTTCACTTTTCACGCCTCATAGTGGATCCGACTGGACTCGAACCAGTGACCCCTTCCATGTCAAGGAAGTACTCTAACCAACTGAGCTACGGATCCTAATCCTGCAGGCTTGCTCGGCAAAGCCGAGCAAGCTAACAAACTTTGGCCTAATGATCCGCCCTCCCCGCGTCTCTTCGAGACGCGGCGGCCAACTGAGCTACGGATCCTAAAACTCATCCAACGGTTTGAAAACTAAGAAAAAACCGTGGGCCGCCGTGCATATCCGGGCGGTCAAGCGAAGTCAATCTCTTTTTAAAACGGACAGATTCGGGGAATGACAAGTATTTACAGTGGCTTAGCAGTAGGAATCTTGTAGGGGCGACCCTTGCGGTCGCCCCGGCTGTAGCGGCGGCAATTTCAGTGCCTGGGGCACCCGCAAAGGTGCCCCTACGGGAGCTCTCGCTATTTATCCGGGAATAGTTTGGGAAAGATCGCGGCCGCGCCTTCATAGGCGCTGATTTCGCCCTTCAAGACCCTTTCCCGCAGCTTTTCAACCTCAGGGGAACTCCCCCGGTCGGTCCGGAAGTGATTTCGAAACTCTTCTTGAAGAATCTCCTCCAATTCCGCTTCGCGGAGCGCCAGGAGTTTGGCCTGGAGCTTGGATGAGCCCGCCAAGTGTTGGCGATGCTTTTCCAAGGTCTCGACCAGCTCGGCGATGCCGACGTTCTGGAAGGCTTGGGTCTTGAGCACCGGCACGGTCCAATCGCCCTGCTGCGGACTCATCTCGAGCATCGAGCGCAGCTCGTAGAAAATCTTGTCGGCGCCCTCGCGGTCGGCCTTGTTGACGACGAAGACGTCGGCGACCTCGAGCAGCCCGGCCTTCATCGTTTGGATGGTGTCGCCGGACTCCGGCGTCAAGACGACCACCGTGCTGTGGGCGATCTCCATGATGTCGAGCTCGGTCTGGCCGACGCCGACGGTCTCGATCAGGATCCAGTCCATGCCGAAGGCGTCCATCAGCCGGACCACGTCGCGGGTCGCCCGCGAGACGCCGCCGTGGGCGCCGCGGCTGCCGAGGCTGCGGATGAAGACGCCCTCGTCGGAGGCGTGATCCTGCATCCGGATCCGGTCGCCGAGCAGAGCCCCGCCGCTGAAGGGCGAGCTGGGATCGATGGCGACGACGCCGACCTTTTTCCCGAGCTTGCGGCCCTGGGCGATCAAGCGATTGACCAATGTCGATTTGCCGGCGCCGGGCGGACCGGTGATGCCGATGTAATAGGCTTTGCCGAGATGGCCGTGGATTTGGCTCATCACCGAGGACAGCTTGTCGCTTTGGTTCTCGACCAGAGTGATCAGGCGCGAGAGCGCCAGACGATCGCCGGCGAGGAATTTTTCGAGGATATCGGCCACGGTTCGTGGCTAACAATTGAAGTCTCGGCTCGCAACGGAAAATAAA
Source organism: bacterium (assembly GCA_035281585.1). Taxonomy (NCBI): domain Bacteria; species bacterium. The sequence goes on along the minus strand of DATEDP010000134.1, from coordinate 46,839 downwards.
ATGGCGCCGGTGCCGGGAGACTAATTCATCACCGGGAAGCTGTCGGCGGGAGCGACTCGACTTTTGATCTCTAAATTACTGATTTTATTCATCATTTTACGGTGAAGCTTTTTAAATTCCACCAGGATCAAATCGAAGCGCTCCGGCGAAATGACCGTGTTGAGATAAGGATAGAGATCGGTGCTGTAATTGGGAAAGTGGGCGCACTCCTTGAGAACGCTGAAGTCCATCTTTTCGTCGACCAAACCGCGCTGAGCCGCCGTCTTCCAGAGGTCGGTTCCCGGCCAAGGAATCGCGACGTTGAATTCGATTTCCAATAGCTTGTCGAGATTCCTCTCCACGAATGCGTAAGTCGACCAAAGGTCTTCCTCGCTTTCGTTGGGATGACCCAAGATCACCGAGCAGGATGGATAGATGCCACTGTCGGAAAGCAGGTCGATGGCCCGTTGGTTCTCATCGATGGTCGAAGCCGGCTTGATCTGGGACAAGACGCGCGAGCTGCCGGATTCGGCGCCAAAGGCGATATACAGCATGTTCATCCGGCGAAAGGACTCGACAAGGTCTTCGTCGATGAGATTCGCTCGCCCCCAACAGCCGAAAGAAACGTCGCCGCTCAAGCCCTCGGCCGCCACGCGCTCGGCGATCTCCTTGGTGCGCTTGCGATCCACGATGTAAAGGTCGTCGAAAATTCGGATGTACTTCACATCGGAAAAGGATCGCTTGATGGAAAGTATTTCATCGACGACATATTGGGGGCTATGCTTTCGATACCCTTCGGTCACTCCGGGAATCACGCAAAAGCCGCAGGTATAAGGACATCCTCGCGACGTCATCAAGTAAGCCGTTCCGAGCTGGCGAATGAAAGAGCTTCGATCCGGCGGTGGGATGCTGTCGAGCTCGGCGATGTTCTCCCGAGCCGGCGTTTGTTGCAAAACTTCTCCGTCGCGGAAAACCAATCCCCGGATTTTCGCCAAAGCCTTCGGTTCCGGCAAGGCGCCGGCCGCCAAGATCCCGGCAACAAGTTGAAAGAAAGTCTCCTCTCCTTCTCCCAGGACGCCCACGTCGAAGGCCGAAGGGAGAGTTCGAGGCAAGGCGGTGATATGGACTCCGCCCAATATCGTGATGGGATTCCAAGTGCTCTTGGCCCGTTGGGCCACCGACTTGGCGAACTCGAAATTTTCGGTGACCGAGGAAACGCCCAGGATTTCGGGACGGAGCGCCGCCAAATCCTCCAGCCGATCTTTGATGTGGATTTCCACCGGCAAGCCCTTCTTGCGAAGGTAGGCGGCGAGGTAGAGCGGGGCCAAATTGGCCATGTACCGTTTTGGGAAATCTTCGCCGGGCAGGCGATGATCCTCACGGATCGCTGTCAAAAGGCCGATTTTCATGGTCGGTGGACTTGATCCTTCAAGTCGCCACGGCCAACGCCAATCGCGGGCTTTTAGGCGCGAGGGGCGTTCGGGTCGGTGTTGGCGCCCGCGGTGGAGCTGGCGGCGGATGAAACCGGAGCGCCGGAGGCGGATTGGGCCTCGGTCGGCTTGGTGGCGGCCATATTAGCCGAATCAGTCAAAGCCTCGGTCGAGGACTCGATGGTTTGCTGAGCCTGAGCCTGGCTCGGCTTCGCCGCATCGCTGATGGTTCTATTCATTTCGGTGGGGGACATCCCCGGTGGAATTGGGCTCGTGGTCATAAATTTCCTCCTAAAACTCGCATACCCGAGATTTATCGCATTTCAGCGACCCCATTGTTGCGGATTTGAGTAACAAATAAAATGCCAAAATGGCGAAGGCCTTGGTTCCTGCCGAATGACGCGGCAAGTCATTCAATGGATTGCCTCGTTGATCAATATGAGGCTATTATTCCGTATTTGGCAACTTTCGCCGGTTTTTCTCACGATAACATTCCAAGGATTCGTGTGAAGGGCATTATTTAGGGAGGTCGTACCTTGGTTGGAGTAGGAGCAGCAGTCGTCGTGGCAGCGGTCGTCGTGGCAGCCGGAGTCGGCATCGCCGCCGGCGTTGCCGCTCATGCCGCCAGCGAAGCGGCCGAGGCCAATGCCGAGGCCCAAAAATACGTCGCCGATGCCAACGCCCGAGCCACCGTCGAGGCCGCCAAGCAAGCGGCTGAAGCCCAAAAGACCTCCGCCATGCACGACATGCAGGCTCGCCAGCATGAGGCCGACGTCGCTCATGAGACCGAGATGGAGTACCTAAAGCAAGACAAGTGGCTGGCGATCCGCGAGGACGACAACCAAGCTTACTGGCAGAACACCCAGGATCAAATCGACTCCATCGACATGTATTATGGGGGCGAAGGCTCTTGGGGCTTGGGATCCGAGTCGGACTACGACTATGGGATGGACGACGGCGAGACCATTGATTTTAGCTAGAAATCAACTTGGGCTCCCGATGTATTTATAGACGGACTTTCAGCATTTGAATAGAATGGGCTGAGCACTAATAGGAGAATACTTATGGTTGGAGTAGGAGCAGCAGTTGTCGTCGCCGCAGTCGTGGTTGCGGCCGGTGCGGCCATCGCGGCCGGCGTCTCCGCGTCGGCGGCCAGTGATGCGGCCGAGGCCAATGCCGAAGCGCAAAAATACGTTGCCGATGCCAATGCGAGGGCCACGGTCGCGGCAGCCACTGAGGCGGCCGACGCCCAAAAAACCTCCGCCATGTACGATATGCAGGCTCGCCAACACGAGGCCGACGTCGCCCACGAAACCGAAATGGAGTACCTGAAACAAGACAAGTGGCTGGCCCAGCGCGAGGATGACAACCAATCCTACTGGCAAAACACCCAATCACAAATTGACTCCATCGACATGTATTACAGCTCGGAAGGCTCTTGGGGCTTGGGCACCGAGGCTTCTTACGATTATGGCTACGACACCGGCGGCACGGGTACGGGCGGCGGTGAAGGCCCCTATTCCGACGCTTACTCTTAAAAACACAAAATCTTAGGAGGATCCCTTGGAAGGCAAAGATCCCCTCATCGAAGTCAATAAGCGGGCAATGGAATTCATTTGGAACAAAGTTCCAAAGGAAGAGAAAGGCGGCGTCGAGTACGTGACCTATGTCGCTACCGACATCCCGTTCCTCTATTACTCGGGCTTGGTCGACACCAGCAAGTATTCCCGCAAGGAATGGGAAGCGGCGTTCGAAGATTGCCTGGGCGAGGACGGCCGTTACTGGATCAGCCACGAGAAAATGATTTGGCTGGGACGTTTTCGCTATTGCAAAACCGTCAGCGAGCCCTTCGATCCCCTCAAAATGCGGGTCGGGAAGTATCCGGTCGATCGCCTTTGGAGATTGTTCGAAGCCTCGGTCATCCCTTCCTGCTCCTTGCCTCCGCTCTTTTTAAGGAACGTCTTCGACCAGATGTTCCGTCAGAAGAAGAACCTCAAGAAGCTCTTCGAAAAAGACCTCAAGAACATCAAGGACAAGGGCGCCGACTTCAACGAGGACAGTTTGGACGGCATGCCCCAAGTGGAGGTTGTCGGAAACGAGACTTTCGTCGAGTTGACCAAGGAGCATTTACAGCGCCTGAAACAAACGCTGGACACCTACCCTTCTCCGCGCCGCAAGCTTGAGATGTCCGTCGAGCAAAGCCGGCTGGATCGACTGCAACAATTGTCGGACGTCGCAAAAAATCCGCAGAAGAGCAGCTTCGAGGCAGGCAAAGACTTCCGCGAAACCACTAAGAAGAGCTTGAAGGACATGCTCGTCAAGGCCTCCGAAAACGTCACCGCCGGCCGCAAGCCGACCGGCGAAGTGATTGACGTTAAAAGCCTCCAAAATAAGCGGCCGACTAAATTCTGATTCGAAACCAAGGCCATGCAAAAACAGGATCCTAACATCCTCGATGTGACCGTCCGCGACGGCGGCTATCTCATCAGTCACAAATATACGCCCGAAAAAGTGGCCCAAATCGCGGTCGGCCTCCAGGAAGCCGGCATCACCCACGCCGAGATCTCCCATGGAGTCGGCATCGGCGGCCGAATGATGGGCTTCCCGGGTCTGGTCGACGACGAACAGCTCCTCGAAGCCGCCAAGGAAGCCGCGCCCAATCTCAACCTCACCATTTTCATCTCGCCGGTTGAAATCGCCTTGCCCATTTTGCCGGGCTTGCTGGACTTCTTCGAAATCGGGCGGATCGGTTGCAACGTCAACCAAGTGTCCGAGGCCGAAAAATACGTCCAGAAGCTGAAGAAATACGGCAAGACCGCCTCCATTCAGCTTTCACGCTGCCACGCCCTCCCGCCCGAGGAAGCCGCCAAGGGAGCGAAGCAGGCGGTGGAGCTCGGCGCCGATATCGTCTATGTGGTCGACACCTTCGGAAGCATGCTGCCCGAAGACGTTCGGGCCTACCTGAAGGCGGTCAAAGCCGAAGTGAAAGTCCCGATTGGATTTCACGGTCACAATACCTCGGGTGTCGCCATTCCGAATGCGCTGGCGGCCGTCGATGAAGGGGTCGCCTGGGTCGACGCCTCCCTGATGGGGGTGGGCCGGGGCTCCGGCAACGCATCGCTCGAGAAGCTGGTGGCCGCCCTGCAAGAAAGAGGAAGCCATTCCGCCGTCCATCTCGACCGGCTGGCCCGGGCCGCCGAGTCCCTACTGGGGATTTTCGGCAGACCCCCCTCGGTGAACTACGGCGAGCTGCTTTTATCCATCGAGCGAATCGACTTCAGCCCCGTTTCTTTCTTGGATCTCTGCGCCCACGCGGCCGGAACCTCGCTCGAGGACTTCATCATGCAGACCCATCACAAGATGAAGGGATCCTTGGTCATGACCGAGGATCATCTGAAGGAAACCTTGAACGAATACGGCGTCGACTACCAAAAATTGGTGGAGGTCTTGAAGGGACAATGAACGGCGAAAACCTCCAAATCATCGATGTCACCATCCGCCAGGGCGGATTCATGGTCCACAACAACGTGCTCAAGGAGCAGGTGGCGGACATCGCCAAGGGCCTCGAGGAAGCCGGGGTCTCTTGGATGGAAGTTAGCCACGGCCGCGGCATCGGCGCCAAGCGGGCCGGCTATCCGGGCCTGTTCCCCGACAGCGAGCTGCTGAAGGCCGCCCGCAAAGCCGCTCCCAAAATGAAATTGAGCGGGTACCTCAGCCCCTATCCTTACAGCATTCTCGACGTGGAATCGGTCGCCAAGCTGGTCGACGCCTTTCGCCTCAGCATCGACCTGGACGATGCCAGCAAGAGCGTTGAAAACGTCCGGGCCGTGGCCAAAACCGGCGTCCCGGTGACTGCCTTGCTGGAGCGGGCCCACCGGCTGGATCCCGAAAAGGTCGTCGAAGTCGCCGCCAAGCTCGAGGAGGCCGGGGCCAAGGCCTTCTGTTTGGCCGACACTTTCGGCAGCATGACCTCCGACGACGTCCGAAAGTATTTCGAGGAGCTGCGCCGCAAGACCTCTTTGCCCCTGGGTTTCCAAGGCTTCGACACCACCGGCCGAGCCATCGGCAACAGCTTGGCCGCCCTCGACGCCGGCGCCGAATCGCTGGACGCTTCCCTCCTGGGCCTCGGGCCCTCGGGCGGAATGGCGGCGCTGGAGACCTTGGCGGCCCTGGCGCCCCGGCTGCCCAAAAAGCTCCGCCTCGACCTCAAGCAGCTTTGCCTGACCGGACGTTGGTATGCCTTGCCGGCAATGCGATATTTGCCGAGCTTGCGCAGCGCCGACCTCCTCCTCTCCAAGCGCAAACTCGATTACTATCCGGTGGAATTCCTGGAGCGGCTGGCCGGCATCCTCGAGATGGACTTGGAGATGATGCTGGCCCAGCTCGATGCGGTCAAAGGCGATCGCTTGCGACTCAAGGAAATCGACCTGCGGGAGTTTCTCGCCCAACAAAACCTGGATTTCGACGTCGTGCTCGAATTCATCAAGACCGGCCGCATCCCCGACGTGGAGGCCTCGTCCTGATGAAGGTATGCCTCATCAGCCCTCCCACCAGCCGTGTTCAAGATGAGCTGTTCTTCCCGATGGGACTGGTGGCCATCGGCACCGCCGCCCGCGAAGGCGGTTTCGACATCGAAATCCTGGACCTCGACTTGGAGCTCAGGCGCCAACCCGAGCTCCGGCACGATTTCGCGGCCTTCGAAGCCTACGTTCGCCGGGAAGCCCGCAACCGGGAAGCCCGGGTTTTCGGAATCTCGAGCATTTGCAGCAATTATCCCTACGCCTTGGAAATCGGCGAGTGGATCCGGCAAGAGCGGCCCGACGCCAAGATCGTCTTTGGCGGCCCCCAACCCTCCTCGGTGGCGCCGGCGACCATGGAAGCCTATCCTTCCATCGACGTCATCGTCGTGGGCGAGGGTGAAGTCGGCTTCCTGGAGTTGCTCCGGTCGGATTGGAGCCCCGACTCCCTCAGCAAAATTTTGGGGATTTGCTACCGGGAGAACGGAGAGCTGCGCTCGACCCCGCCCCGCCCGTTGCTCGAGGATCTCGACTCGCTGCCGATTCCGGACTTCAGCTTGGTCGATTTGAGAGCTTATAAGCACGGCCATGTTTGGCCCGCCATGATCGAAGCCGGCCGAGGCTGCCCTTTCCGGTGCAACTTCTGCTCGACCGCCGAAATGTGGGTGCGCAAATATCGCGTGAAGAGCCCCCAGCGGATCTACCGGGAGATGGAGATTCTCAACGCCGAATACGGGATGGGCTATTTCTCCCTGACCCACGACAATTTCACCACTTCGCCGGTCTACAACCGAAAATTTTGCCGCTGGTTTTTGGAGAACAACCGCAAGGGCTTCTCTTGGGATGCCAGCGCTCGGACCGACACCGTGACGATCGACGACTTGGATCTCATGCATCGAGCCGGTTGCCGGGGATTGTTCTTTGGAGTCGATTCAGGCTCGCCGAGAATCCAGGACTTGATCGACAAGCATCTCGATCTTGAAGAGTTCAAAAGCATTCTGCTCGAGGCCGTGAAATTGGGGATCCCGGTTACGACTTCCTTCATCGTCGGCTTCCCCGAGGAAACGGTCGAGGAGCTCGACGCCACGATCTCCTTGGGCCTCTGGTCGAAGTACGCCGGGGCCCGCGAAGTCCAGTTTCACCGGCTTTCGCCTTTGGCGAGCACCAAGGTTTACGCCAAAAATTCCGGAAATTTGCGGTTCAGCCCCGTCGTCTCGGACATGTCGATCATCATCATGTCGGACTTCGGCCTGCTCCGGAAAATCAATCGCCATCCTTCCCTGTTTTCCTCTTTTTTTGAAATTCCGATGCCGGCCGTCCCGGATATCGACATGTTTTGCTTCAGCAATTTTTACCATGCCCTGGTCAATGACATCGGCGCCCCGCTTTACGGCTACCTCAAGAAGAGGAACGTGAGCCCGGTGGGCTTTTACCAAGGATGGTATGCCCAAAACCGTCAGACCGAGTATTCCCGGCTTTTAACCAAGCCTTATGTCTTGGACACCGTGGTTGAATGCTTTTAAACTGGGGGAAGGAAACTTTCGCCCCCTGAGCCTTCGATAATCTTTGAGAGGCCCCATGCGTCGTACCATCGCCTTTGTCACCCCTTTCGTGTTCCTGCGGGACGATTATATCTTCTCGCCCCACTCCGGCCTCGACCACATGCTGCGGGTCAACTATCGCAAGCATTTCTTCCGACGCCCCAACGTCAGCCTTTTGACCCTCGCCAGCTACCTCGATGACCGTTACGAAATCGACTACGTCGACGAGCAATATGCCCCCATCGACTTCGGCAAGAGCTACGATATCGTCGCCATCAGCATCATGACCGTCAATGCCTTCCGGGGTTACGAGATCGCCGACCGTTTCCGGGCCCAAGGCTGCCATGTCATCATCGGCGGCATTCACGCGACGCTGGCGCCGGCCGAGGCCAAAGAGCACGCCGACACCGTCGTGGCCGGCGAAGGCGAGGAAGCTTGGCAGCAATTCCTGGCCGATTTCGAGGCCGGCAAGCCTCAGCCCTATTATTACGGCGGCTCGATGAACCTCGATGAATCGCCCCCGCCCCGCTACGATCTGCTGCCGAACGATTATTTCTACAGCCCGCTGTTCCAGAAAGAGGTCTACAGCTTCCAATACTCCCGGGGCTGTCCGCACCGCTGCAATTTTTGCGCGAGTTCCAAGGCCTATGGCAAGAAGTACCGGACCAAGAGCGTCGATCACTTCATCGCCAGCGTGGAGAGCGCGGCCGAGCGGGCCAAGGGCGACTTCGTTCTTTTCTTCGCCGACGACGATATCACCATCAAGCGCAAGGCCTCGATCGAGCTTTTCAACCGGCTGGCCGACTTCCCCTTGAAATGGGTCGGCTGCGCCGACATCGCCATCTCCGACGATCCCGAGCTCATGAGCTCGATGGCGAAGGCCAATTGCGAGGCCGTCATCGTCGGCCTGGAATCGCTGGATGGGACGATCCTGGAGACGGTGGATCCCTTCAAGGCCAAGTATTTCAAGAACAACTACGGCGAATGTGTCGATCGGATCATGGATGCCGGGCTCCCTATTTTCGGGTCTTTCATCGTCGGCTTCGACGGCGACGACGAGCGAACCTTCCATCGGATCTTCGAGTTCACCATGAAACATGGCTTTCCCAAGTCTTCGGTTTCGATGCTGGTGCCCTATCCTCAGACCGCCATTTACGACCAACTGAAGGCCGAAAACCGCCTTCTCTTCGACAAGTATTGGGATAAGTGCAGCGGGGCCTACCCCCTGTATCGCCCGCGCGATCTCACCGTCGACGAGCTCCTCGAAGGGACCTATTGGATCAGCCGAAAACTGGCCAGTGCCAGCGACAGCCGCGACAACCAAAGCCGCATGCTTAAGATGTAGCCAAATCCCGTCAAGAAGCCAAAGCGACTTTCCCAGGATTCAGCAAGACATTCATCAATCGGACCGCCTCGGCATCGGCCAAGTCTTTCTCTTCAATGCCGTAGTGCATCTTGGCGACCGAATACATGTTTTGGAAATGTTCCCGAAGGTCTTCGGATGGGATATGGGGCGAGGAAAACTCCAAGGCTCGCTTCATCCTTTCCTTGGAGAAGTAAAAGCGCAATCCGAATTCCTTGACGAAGCCCTGGAGGAATTCGGGGCCGACCGAGCTGATCATCCGCTTCGTGTACTTATAGAAAGTCGCGGCGCCCAAGTTCTCGTGATGATCGTAACCCCCGACTTGATCGTAGATCGGAGTGCCTTCGAAGGGGCTCAGCTTAAACAGCGTGACGTCGTGGTGGCGCAGGCCGAGGTTGTAGTCTAAGGTCATCGCCATCTCTTCTTCGGTTTCTTCCGGGAAATCGACCATGTTGAAAGTCGTCACCAAAACCCCGCGCTCCACGCAATAAGCGATCGTGTCTGATAATTTATTGAAATTATTGTATTTTTTAATCATCTTCTGAATGCGGGGCGAAGCCGATTCCACTGCGAAGGAGCTTTGGCAGAGCCCGGCGTCAACCATCTTGTCGATCAGCTCATGGGTGAGGATGTCGCCGCGCATTCCCCGAGGAAAAGAGAAGCGGATCTTCATTCCGCTTTTAAGAATGAGATCGCAAAGCTGATGGGCCCGCTTGATGTTGAGATTGAAGATGTCATCCCAGAAGAAAAACTCCCGGACTTCGTGCTCACGGTAGTAATAGGACATCTCCTCGAAAACGTTCTCGGCCGAGCGCCAGCGGACGGTTTTGCCGCTGAGGTTGTGGCAGTAGGTGCATTCGTAGGAGCAGCCCCGCGAGCTGAAAATCGGCATGCTCTTGAGCGGCGGCGTAATGATCCGGTAGGCGCGCTTATAGTGATCGAGATTGATGAGGTCGATGGCCGGCCACGGAACTTGATTGAGATCCTTGACCATCGGGCGGGTCGAGGTCAGGCGCACCTCGCCGTCTTCCCCGCGGTAACCGATCCCCTGGACCTGCGACAAATCGCCCTTTTCCAGCAAAACCCGCATCAATTCGGGCAGGGTCTCTTCGGCTTCGAACAAAACCCCGACATCGAGGCAAGGATCCTCCAAGGCTCGACGCGGCGAAGAAGACAAATACGGGCCGCCTCCCAAGACTGTGGCTTGGGGCGCCTCTTCCTTGGCGATCTTGGTGACTTGATGGAAAACATGGGCGAAGGGCAGCATCGAAGAGAGCCCGATGAAGTCGGGCTTGGCCTTCTTGATTTTCGCGCGCAAATCCTCGGCTTCCAGGCATTCGAAAGCCATGTCGCAGTATTGAATGTCGATGCCGGGGAAGGTTTTGCGGAGGATGGACGCCAGGGTGAGGATGCCGAGCCGGGGGTTGCCTCCGATGGGATTGCGGGGGCCGTGGATCCGCTTGACCCGGTCCATCGTTTCTTCGACTTGGCGGTCGGAAAGGTCCGGCATCACCTTTTCCAACTGGCAGCGGACCGCATCCCGAATGTCATCGACGTAAATGAAGAGGAATTTCATCGAATTCGTCCCATCTCCCATTATCTATCGGCAGCACCGCTAGCGGCAATTGCGAAATAACGCCAAAATACCCCAATTTTAGGTAACTTTGAGCCCTCCGACCCCCGATAAACCCTAGAGAGTCCTTGGAATCGGGTCCTTCGGCCCGTAAAATAGAGCCCAGATCCCCCCATGAAGATTGCCCTCATCCATCCCCGAATCCGCTATCGCTGCGAAAACCCGGCGATCCAGGAATACGTCAACCGGTGGTACCGCGACATTTTCTCCCGGGCCTTCAACTTGAACCTGCTGCGCCTCGGCTCGTTGACGTCCGATGAGCACCAGGTTCGGCTTATCGACGAAAATTACGAGAGTCTCGATTTCGACGAAGCCTTCGACATCGTCGCGGTCACCGCGATGACCTACCAAGCCGAAAGGGCCTACGAAATCGCCGCCGAATTCAAGGCCCGAGGCCGGTGCTGGACCATCCTCGGCGGGATCCACGCCTCGGTCGCGGCCGAGGAAGCGGCCCTCCGTTTCGACTCGGTCTGCGTCGGCGAAGTCGAGTCGATCTGGTCCGAGTACCTCGGCGACGTCGCCCGGGGATCGCCCCGCCAATTCTATCGCGGCGGGCTAGCCCAGCTCGAGGATGAGCCGATGCCCCGCTTCGAGCTGGTCAAACCTTGGGTTCAGCCCCGGCAAGCCGGGAGCTTCCATTACTTTCCGGTGATGAGCACCCGCGGCTGCCCCCGAGGCTGCGATTACTGCAGCGCGACCTATCTTTTCGAGGGCAAATACCGCAAAAAGGCCATCGACCGGGTCCTGGCCGAAATCCGATCGATCAAGACGACCGCGGCCGAGCTCGGCCTCGAAAATTACCATGTCGAATTTTGCGACGACAACTTCATCATCGACCGCCGGCGGACCAAGGAATTGCTGGCCGCGATGGTCGACGAAAAGATCGGCTATACCGCCTCGCTGGACATCGCCGCCTCCGACGACCCCGAGGTGCTGGAGCTGCTCAGCGCCAGCGGCTGCAAGGTCGTCTCGATCGGCTTGGAGAGCCTCGAGGTCAACATCCTCGAGGACCTCGGCCAATGGAAGAAGGCCCAGCGCCGAAAAGTCGAGCGCAACCTCCGGGCTTTCTTCGATTACGGCATCATGCCGGCGGTGAATTTCATGGTCGGCTCCGACGGCACCGACCACCGGCTTTTCTCCAATATCCGCAGCTTCCTCGAGGAGTTCCCGGTCCTCTACAACCTGCTCTTCTTCACGCCCTTCCCGGGCACCCCTTACCGCGAGCAGCTCGATCGCCAAGGCCGGCTGCGGCCCGACAAGACTTGGCAGGACTACAACCTCTTCAACCTGGTCTTCGAGCCGACCGGCATGTCGAAAGAGGAGCTCTACGAGGAATTCATCGGCATCCGGTCGGAATACGACCACCTCCGCCAATACCTTCGGATCAAGAAGAGCCTCTCGGCCAGAAGGCCGGAGCAGGCCCTTTCCCAGGCGATTTATTGATTGGGCTCAGTCGCGATGGCTGGATTTTTTGACGGCCACCTTCGCTTGGTGGGCGTGGATCTTTTTGTCGAAGGTCAGCTTGGCGTCGAGGTGAAGCTGAAGGCCCGAGAGCGCCTTCTGGACCTCCTCATGGACCTTGATCTTGGAGAGGAACTTGGAGAGCTCGCCGCCGACCAAGGTCAGTAGCTCATCCTTCTGCTTGAGGACGGTGTCGAGGACGTAGCCCATGGCCTCCTTGGGCATCTTCATCTCGCCCAAGGATTTGCGGATGCCCTCCTCGGTCATGAAGATGGCGCCCAGGCCGGTCAGCAGGATCCGTTTGGCCACCTCGGGCAGCCCGCCCTTCTTGCCGGATTTTTCCTCGTCGAAGCCCATTGCGTGACTCCTTCTAGGCCAGCTCTTCGGCCCTTTCCTTGAACTGCTTCATCATCGTCGGCAAGTTGGTGCCGATCAGCTTGTTGGAAATCGCCTTCGGCACCATCGCGCCCAAGTCCATGTCGATCTCATAGTGGGCCTCGGTCAGGCCCTTCTTGCTTTCCTTGAGCTTCCACTTGCCGGAGTTGCTCTTCATCAGGTCGCCCTCGACCAGCTCCCAAGAAAGGCCGCTGGGCGGGCTCAGCTTGATGTCGAGAGTATAGCGGATCCTCTTGATCAGGTTGATCGAGAAAGTCACGCGGAGGCTCTTGCCGGACTTCTTATCGATGACCACTTCTTTGGTCTCGGGAAGGAACTCGGGATAAGCCTCGAAGTCGCTGATGACCTCGAAAACCGTTTTGATGGGAGCCTCGATATGGATGGAAGCGGTCGTAACGGACATAGATGAAGTGAGCCTTAAGAGTAATTGGGTTTAGTGTCGAAGTGGTGGGTGGCCTCGATGTAACGGACGGTGCGGGAGAACGAGCGCATCACCAAGGAATGGGTATGGGCCCCACCGCCGAAGAACCGGACGCCTTTCAGGTAGTCGCCGTTGGTCACGCCGGTGGCGGCGAACATGACGTCCTTGCCCTGGGCGAGCTCATTGATCTTGAAAACCCGGTTGATGTCGTCGATGCCCATCTTTCGGGCCCGCTCGATCTCTTCATTATTGCGGGGCTTGAGCCGGCCTTGGAAGTCGCCGCCGAGGCAGCGCAGGGCCGCCGCGCCGAGAACTCCCTCGGGAGCGCCGCCGATGCCGAAGAGAATGTCGACGCCGGACTTGGGTTCGCAGGTCGAGATCGCGGCCGAGACGTCGCCGTCGCCGATGAGCTTGATGCGGGCGCCGGCCTCGCGGATCTCGCGGATCAGCTCCTTGTGGCGGTCGCGGTCGAGGACGATGGCGGTGAGATCCTGGACTTTGTATTCCTTGGCCCGGGCCAGCTCTTGGAGGTTCCAAGTCGGCGATTTGTTGATGTCAATGATGCCGACGCCCTCGGGACCGACCGCGATTTTGTCCATGTAAGTATCGGGGGCATGGAGGAAATGCCCCTGCTCGGCGATGGCGATGACCGAGATGGCGTTGGGGCCGCCGGTGGCGCAGAGGCTGGTGCCTTCGAGCGGATCGAGCGCGATATCGACCTTGATGTTGCCGCCCTTCCCGACCTTCTCACCGATGTAGAGCATCGGCGCCTCGTCGCGCTCGCCCTCGCCGATGACGACGGTGCCGTCGAAATCGATGCCGTTCAAGGCCCGGCGCATCGCATCGACGGCCGCCTGGTCGGCGGCATTGGCGTCGCCGGTGCCCATCAGCCGGGCGCAGCTTAGGGCGGCGGCCTCGGTGACTCGCACCATTTCGAGAGCTAAATTGCGATCCATGGACAACCCTTCAGAATAATGGAATTTTCTGTGCTAATAGCCGAGCCCCTTGGAAAATCAAGGAAAAACCCAAGATTTTGGCAATTGTAGGGGCACCCCTTGCGGGTGCCCGAGCAAGCCGATTGCGATCGGCGCCGGCGGGCGACCGCAAGGGTCGCCCCTACAGAGACAACTTCTCCAGGACCTGTTCGGCCTTGGGCTCGATTTCGAAAGGCGCCGGGCAAACCTTGATTGCGGTGTCGGGGTCCTTGAGGCCGTGGCCGGTCAAGGTGCAGACCACCGTATCGCCTTTCTTGAAGATCCCCTTCTTGGCCGCCTTCAAGACGCCGGCGATCGAGGCCGCCGAGGCCGGCTCGCAAAAATACCCATCGAGCGAAGCGACCAGCCGGAAAGCCTCAAGGATCTCCTCGTCGCTGACCGAGTCGATGTGGCCCCGGGACGCTTCGATGGCGCGAAGCGCCGGTTGCCAACTGGCCGGATTGCCGATGCGGATGGCGCTGGCCACGGTCTCGGGGTTCTTCACCCGGTGACCGAGGACGATGGGGGCGGCGCCGGCGGCTTGATAGCCGCACATCTGGGGAAGGACCTTGGATTTGCCGGCCTCATGATAGCGCTGGTAACCGGCCCAGTAGGCGGTGATGTTGCCGGCGTTGCCGACCGGGATGAAATGGAAATCGGGGGCCCTCCCCAAGGCCTCGACGATTTCATAGGCCGCGGTCTTTTGACCTTCGATGCGGAAGGGATTGATGCTGTTGACCAAGGTCACCTTGGGATTGGCCGCGACTTCCTTCACGACCTCCAACGCCTCGTCGAAGTTCCCCTTCACCTGAAAAACCTTGGCGCCGTGGATCATCGCCTGGGAAAGCTTGCCGTAAGCGATCTTGCCCTGAGGGATGACCACGATGGCCTCCATCCCGGCCCGAGTGGCGTAGGCCGCGGCCGCCGCCGAGGTGTTGCCGGTGGAGGCGCAAATGACGGCACGCGATCCGGCCTCGTGGGCCTTGCTCACGGCGTAGGTCATGCCCCGGTCCTTGAAGGAGCCGGTGGGGTTGAGCCCTTCGAGCTTGTAGTAAAGCTGGATATCGAGCTTGAATTGCTCGACCAAGCGGATCGAAGGCAAGAGCGGCGTGTTGCCCTCGTTCAAAGTGATCACCGAGCCCTCGGCGACCTGGAGGTATTGACGGTATTGACGAATAATGCCGGAATACATTTCAGTCCTTTCCCTCCCCTTTGTAAGGGGAGGGTTAGGGAGGGGTAGAAAGTCGGCGCCTTGCGATAAACCATGCATGACGCCAGCGCTCTGCCTCCCCTGCCCCCTCCTTACAAAGGAGGGGGAATCATCTATTAGCGAGCTTTCTCTTCCACTCGAATTAACACGCTCTTATCCTTCATCACTTCAAGCCGATCGATCTTGGCGATGGCGGTTTGAATATCCCTTTCCAAGGCCTCGTGAGTCAAGATCACGATCGGCACGGCTTTGCCCTCTTCCCGAACGTTCTGATAAACCGAGGAGATGCTGATCCGATGGCGACCGAGGATGGCGGTGATCTTGGCCAGGACTCCCGGGCGGTCGAGGGCCTGGAAACGCAGGTAATAAGGGCTTCGCAGGGCGGCGATCGGCTCGATCGCGGCGTCCTGGATCTTGTCGGCGTAGAGTCCGAGCGGCGGCACCGTGTAGGCCACGCCTTGAACCAGGTTGCGGGCCACTTCGACGATGTCGCCGACCACCGCCGAGGCGGTCGGCCGGCTGCCGGCCCCCCGGCCGTAGAGCATCCCCTCGCCCACCGAATCGCCGTCGATCGCGATGGCGTTGTGCACGCCGCGAACCGCGGCCAGCATCGAGCCGGCCGGGACCATCGTCGGGTGGACCCGGGCCTGAATCTTGCCGCCCGACATCTTGGCGATGGCCAAAAGCTTGATCTCGAAGCCGAAGCGCTTGGCGCATTCCAGATCGTAAGGCGTCAGCCGGCGCAGGCCTTCGACGTAGATCTTGTCGAGCGGCACATGGACGCCGTGGGCGATCGAGATCAGGATGGCCAGCTTGTGAGCGGCATCCCAGCCGTCGATGTCGAAGCTCGGGTCGGCTTCGGCGTAGCCCAGCTCCTGGGCTCGGCGCAGTGTCTCTTGGAAGCCGGCGCCGTTCTGGGACATCTCGCTCAGGATGAAATTGCAGGTGCCGTTGACGATGCCGAAAAGCGAGGTGACGCGGTTGGCGACGTAACCCTCGCGCAGGGCCCGGAGGATGGGAATTCCCCCGCCGACCGCGGCCTCGAAGCAAACGTCGACTTGGGCGGCCCGGGCCGCGCCGAAGACCTCGCGGCCGTGCATCGCCAGCAAGGCCTTGTTGGCGGTGACCAAATGTTTGCCGGCCTTGATCGCGGCCAGGGCCAAGGACTTCGCCTCCTTGGTTCCGCCCATCACCTCGACGATCATCGCGATTTCGGGATCGGCCAAGAGCTCTCGGAAATTTTCGGTGAAAATTTTGGCCGGCGCGGCGCCGCGCTTCTTGCCCTTAGAGCGGACGGCGATCTTCTTGATTTCGAGCGGCGCGCCGACCCGGCGCGAGAGCAAAGCTCCGTGCTCCTCAAGGATCTCCCAGACCCCGCGGCCGACGGTGCCGAAGCCGACCATGCCGATTTTGATGGGTTTGCGATTCATTTCTTGGCCAACGCTTTCTTGATCCCGGCAACCGCCTGCTTGATCCGCTTGACGTTCTCAACCAAGGCGAAGCGGACGTAGCCTTCGCCGTACTCGCCGAAGCCGATGCCGGGCGACACCGCGACCTGGGCCTCTTTGAGCAAGTACTTGCTGAATTCGAGGCTGCCCATCGCGGCGAAGGCTTCGGGAATCCTGGCCCAAACGAACATCGTCGCCCGCGGCTTCACGATCGGCCAGCCGACCCGGTTAAGCCCGTCGCAAAGGGCGTCGCGGCGCTCGCGGTAGGTCTGGATGATCTCTTCGACGCACTTGGTGGGGCCGTTCAAGGCGACGGTCGCCGCGATCTGGATCGGCTGGAACATGCCGTAGTCCATATAGCTCTTGATCTTGGCCAAAGCCGCGATGATCTCCTTATTCCCGACGCAGAAACCGACCCGCCAACCCGGCATGCTGTAGCTTTTCGAGAGCGTGTAGAACTCGACCGCAACGTCCTTGGCGCCTTTCACTTGCAGGATGCTCGGCGGCCGCGGCCCCTCGAAGTAGAGATCGGCATAGGCGAAATCGTGGACCACCGTCATCTCGTTTTCCTTGGCGAAGGCGATGACCCGCTCGAAGAAAGCCAAGTCGACGGTTTGGCCGGTCGGGTTGGAAGGGAAGCTCAAGAGGAGCAGCTTGGGCTTGGGCCAAATGCTTTTGGTCGCCCGCTCCAGGTTCTCGAAGAAATCGGTCTCGTCGTCGGTCCGCACGCTCCGGGCGTCGGCGCCGGCGATGACGGTCGAGTAGATGTGTATCGGATAGGAGGGGTTCTGCACGATGACCACGTCGCCGGGAGTCGTGGTCGCCAGCATCAAATGGGAAAGGCCTTCCTTGGCGCCGATGGTGGCGATGGCCTCGGTGTCGAAGTTGAGCTCGACGTCGTAATTCCGCTTGTACCAATCGCAGATCGCGAGCCGCAGCTTGGGAATGCCGCGCGACACCGAGTAGCGGTGGTTCTTGGTGTTCTTGGCGGCCTGGACCAGCTTCTCGACAATGTGGGGCGGCGTCGGCAAATCGGGGTTGCCCATGCCCAAGTTAATGATGTCCTCGCCGCGCCGGCGGGCCTCGGTCATCAGCTGGGTGACGACGCCGAGGGTATAGGGCGGCAGGCGGCGGATGCGCTCGAAATCCATGAAGATCCTCGTTATTGGCTCTGCCTGGAGGCACCGGAATTGTCAAATGAGATCGGGGGTTTTAGCCCACCTGGGCGAGGCTGAGCCGGCCCTTCCAGCGGTGCTCGAGAATCGGCCGCATCCAGCGGTGCTCCTCGGCCTGCAGTTCCGGATCGGAATCCAATAGCTCGCGGGCCGCTTCCCTCGCCGCCTCCAGCAAACTTAAGTCGCTGATTAAATTGCCGACCCGGAAATCCGGCAGCCCCGATTGGCGGGTGCCGAGGAAATCGCCGGGCCCCCGGATCTTGAGGTCCTCCTCAGCGATCCGAAATCCGTCGGAGGACTCTTCCATGACGCGCAGTCTTTCCTTGGCCAAGTCGGAGCGGCGATAGTCGGCGGCCAGGATGCAATAGGACTTCTTGGCTCCCCGCCCCACCCGCCCCCGAAGTTGGTGCAATTGGGAAAGGCCGAAACGCTCGGCGTGCTCGATGACCATCAGGGTCGCGTTGGGCACGTCGATGCCGACTTCGATGACTGTGGTCGCGACCAGGATCTGAACTTCGCCCTTGGCGAAACGCCGCATCACCTCTTCCTTCTGGGCATTCTTCAGCCGGCCGTGAAGCATTTCTACGGAAAATTCTTTAAAAACTTCCTTAAGTTTTTCATAGCCTTGCTTCGCATTTTTCAAGTCAAGCTTTTCACTTTCCTCGATCAAGGGGAAGACGAAATAAGCCTGCTGCCCCTCCGCGATCTTTTGCCGGACGAAATCTTCGAGCTTGGGCCGATCCTTCTCGAACATGATGCGAGAGAGGATGGGCTGCCGTCCCGGCGGCATCTCGGTCATCAGGGAAAGATCGAGGTCGCCGTAGAGGGTCATGGCCAGGGAACGCGGAATGGGCGTTGCGGTCATGACCAGGACGTCAGGCTGGGTCGATTTCTTCATGAGCTGCATTCGCTGCCGAACGCCGAAACGATGCTGCTCGTCGATGATGACCAAGCTCAGGTTGTCGAAGGTCACCGGATCCTCGAGCAAGGCATGGGTTCCGATCAGGACCTGGGCTTCGCCGGAAGCGAGGCCCGAAAGGACCTCCCCGCGGGCCGGTCCCTTGGTCGAGGCGGTGAGGAGGCGCACCGGCGCCACTCCTTCGAACCAGCGGGAGAAATTTCGGAAATGCTGCTCGGCCAAGATCTCGGTCGGGGCCATGACCGCCACCTGGCGGCGATTCTCGATGGCCAGGAGGGCCGCGACCATGCTGACCAGGGTCTTGCCGCTGCCAACGTCGCCTTGGAGCAGGCGGTTCATCGGCTTGGGCTGGCACATGTCGCGGGTGATCTCCTCGATGGCCCGAATCTGGCCGGCGGTCAATTCGAAGGGAAGCTTTTGCAAAAACTCCTCCCGGCGCTTGAGGCGGGGGGCATGGGCGAAGCCTTCGGCTAGCTTGGCCTTGCGGCGGCGGAAGGCCAGCCCGACCTGAAGGTAGAAGAACTCCTCGAAGATGAGGCGGCGGTGGAATGGCGAGCGATGGGCGCTGAGCTCCACCGGCGAGTCCTCCTCGGCCGGCTGGTGGATGCGGCGGAAGGACTCGATCAGCGGCGCCAGCTCCAAGCGCTCGCGGAGGGCTGCGGGCAAGGTCTCGGTCAGCTTCGTGGGCAGCTCTTCGAGCAAACCTTCGATCGCCTTGCGAATCTGGCGCTGGTAAAGCCCTTCGGTGCTCGAATAGACCGGCACCAGGCCCAGATGCCGCTGGAAATCTTCCTCCTCGAAGAACTCCTTGAGCGGCGTCACCTCGGGGTGAACCATCTGCTTCTCGCCCCGATAAAGCGAAACCTCGCCGAAGAAGAGGAAGCGTTCGCCTTTCTTGAAGCGCTGCTCGAAGAACTTCTTCGGATAATGGAACCACTTGGCGGTCAAGTAGCCCTTGCCGTCGGTGACGATGATCTCGAAGACCTTGCGCCCTCGCCGGCCCAAGCGAACCTCGCCCACCGCATCGACCTGGCCGTAGACCACCCGCTGCTTCCCAGGCTCGGTCTTGGCGATCGAGGCCAGCGTCCGCCGGTCTAAATATCGAAACGGCAGATGATAGAGCAGGTCCTCGAAGGTCGAGACTCCGAGCTTCTCGAAAAGCTTGGCGAGATAGGGACCGACGCCTTTCAAGTATTGCACCGGCGACTTCAGCCAGTGGAGGCTTTGCTCGATAGCTTCGATTTTAGATTCTTGGTTCACGGTAAAAGTTAGGGCAGTTGCCCTCCCCCCTCGCGGGGGAGGGTGCCCGAAGGGCGGGAGAGGGTGGCGTGGCACAAAGAAAATGCTCTTTTTGCCACGCCCCCTCTCCCGGTTCGGCTTCGCCGAACCACCCTCTCCCACAAGGGGAGAGGGAAATAAATAAAAAGGCCCTCCGTTTTCACGGAGGGCCTTGGATTGAACCTCAACCCGAATTTCAATCGGACATCAGCTATTCGACGTGGAATTCGACGCGACGGTTCTTCGCGCGGCCTTCCGCAGTCTCGTTGCTGGCGACCGGGCGGCTTTCGCCGTAACCGACCGCATCCAGGATGCCGGCGCTGATACCCTTGTTGATCAGGTATTGCTTGACCGAGTTAGCGCGGCGTTCCGAGAGCTTCTGGTTGTAAGCGTCCGAACCGATCGAGTCGGTGTGACCTTCGATGCGGACCTGCTTGATGCCAGGGTTGCTCTTGATGATCGAGACGACGTCGTCGAGGATCGGGTAGCTTTGCGGGCGAATGTTGGCCTTGTCAAACTCGAAGTGGATGACCTGATCGATGGTGATCTGGCGAGCTTCGACTTGAGGGGCACGTTCGCAAGCGGGGCAAGGCTCCGGAGCCCAGTTGTAGTTGACGCCCAAGAAGGCGCGGAAGTCGGGGGTCCCGACGCCCAGGGTCAGACCGGCGCCACCGCCGACGTTGACATCCCAGTGCTCGGCAACCTTGATCCGGAAACCGCC
Organism: bacterium; assembly: GCA_035281585.1. NCBI lineage: Bacteria > bacterium. Next base: position 26,373 of record DATEDP010000134.1, on the reverse strand, counting down.
GAGGACTTCGGCCGGGGTCTGGACTTCGCTGTCGAACAAGTCGCGAAGGACCGGCTCAGTGTGACCTTCCACCAGGAAGCTCAAGCGCTCGATGATCTTGATCGAGAGACCCAAGCCGAGGAGGAGCTGGTCGTCCATGCGAACGTTGGCCAGGGTGACGTCGTCACGGTTGAGGTAGCCGACGTTCAAGGCCAGTTTCACACGGTCATGAATGTTGAAGTCGAGGACGATCTTGAGACCGCCGGTGACCGCACCGTTGCCGGCGAAAACGGTCGAAGGACCGGTCGGCAGGGTGACGAAGGGCAACAGGGCGATACCAATGAGCTTGTCTTCGTTGTTGCGGATGCGGAACTTCAGCTCGAAACGGATGTCGCCGAGCTCGGTCAGGCTTTGGGAGCTACCGGTGCCATCGCCGAAGGGCGGGGGCAGCGAGTTCACATAATCCAACCAGAAGAGGACCGGCAGGTTCATGCCGATGGACCACCAGTCGAGCAAGCCGTAAGTGGCGTAGAAGTTGCCGATGATGGTGTTGTCCACGACGCCGTCGAAACGCTCACCCAAGGTCGGGAAAGCAATCTCGAGAGGATTGTGGGCAAAATCCACATAGAAACCGGTGTTCCAACCGTGCTTCGCAACCGTTTGGCTGGAATACACAGTGAAATAGTCGGTCTTATTGGAGATCGCCGGGTCAAAGTTGACGGCGTCGAAGTTTGAATCGAGCGGGCCGGGTACAGCGTTCGCCTTAGGCGAAATCGCAGTGGCCATCATCAAACCGACGGCGGCGCACATGGTTTTTAGACTTTTTCTCATACATCTATCCCCTTTCCAGGATGAAGTTCGACACTAAAAAAACGTCGTTTAACAGCGTTTAAAATTTTCAAAAACTTTATATTTTATGATCGCGTTTCCCAGACAGCGGAAACACGAACGACACTTCTAACCAAAAAGATGACGGGAATGTAAACGCGACCTTAGCCCCTGTCAAACAAAAAAACACAATAGTATTCCACAAAATCCCCCTTCTTTATCTTCACTTAAGCCCGAAAAAAAACTCCCTCCGCCGATAGGCGAAGGGAGTTTTTGTTTCATCGAAAACAGAGTCTAGGCTTTATTCATCGACGCGATCGCGGCGAAGACCGAGCCACGCCGCGCCGCCGAGCAGCGTCATTGCCAGCAAACCCAACGCGGTCGAGCGCGGCGCCGACTCGCTCAGGCTGCAGCTCAGCAGGCCGGATCCCTCGACAACGGCCTTGGGATAGACCATCCGGGCCGGGCAGTCCTTGGGCCCGTCCGGCTCGACGCTATACTTGAGCTCGATCGTCCGGTTTTGCTCGAAGGAGAGCGGGACCTTGGGGCCGACCAAGCATTGGCCTTGGACGGTCAGCAGGCTGACGTCCAAGCCGCCCTCCTCGCCGACCTGGGTCCAGGTCACCACCTTGCCGCTGTTGAGGGCGGCCAGGTTGGGGTCCGATTCGAAGGCGCAGATCATCACCGGGTCCTTGGGCGAGAGCTGCTTCTCGATCGGCTTGGCCGGGCAGGCATTCCCACCGCTGCCCGGGCATTTGCTGTAGTCGACGGTGAACTCGCCGGTATGGACCGTGCCGAGGTCGTCCTTGGCCGTGACGGTGAAGCTGTGGACGCCCTGGTCATTGGGCAAAGTGACTTGGCCGGTCCATTCCTTGCCGCCGGGGCCCGCCACGGCCGGCGTTGAGCTTAGGCTCGAGTCGGAGCTGGCGAAACTGCATTCGACGATGGTCCGCCCTTCCGAAGCGGTGCAACGGTAATCGATCTCGCCGCCGCCGCATTCCGGATCCTCAATCGAGACGGTCGGACGGTGGTTGATCAGAACCAGCACGCCGTCGGTCGGCAGGGCCTGGTCGACCCCGACTTCGCCGAGCGGATGGGTCGCGACCGCGAGGTCGGTCCGGTCGGTGACCAGGACCGAGCTGGTCGGGCCCTCGGCATTGACCAAGTATTGGTGAGTCGAATGGTTCGGACTCTCGCTCGCGTAGCTGCGGAAGCCGCTGAACTCGGCGAAATTCGAGGCGCTGACGTCCTGGGCGTAAGCTCCATAGTCGCCGCTGTAGTAAGTGCCGCCGATCGCGGCCGCCGCCCGGTAAGTCAGGCTGTCGAAGCGGTCCCAGCCGATGACGGTGTCGGCGATGCCGACGACCTGGGGCTCTTGCACCGGAAACTCGACTTGATCGGCGCTCAGGATGAGGTCGGGCAAGGTATCGCCGTTCATGTCGTGGGTCTGGATGAACTTGGGCTTGTAGCTCAAAGTCGCGATGTCGTTGCGCGAAGCGACGTCGACCTGGAAAGGCCCGGTGCCGACGAAGGTCACGACGCTCTGGCCGCCGTTCGAGGCCACCGCCACGTCGAGCTTCGAATCGCCGTCATAATCCCCGACCGTCGAAGTATAGGGGAATTTGAGGTCCGTTAAAGTTTGCTGAACCGCGAAAGAGCTGCCGTCGCCGCTGTTCTTGAGCGAGATCACCGGGCCGCTGCCGTAGATCGCGTAGCAGGCGCCGATCGGCCCATCGCCGGCGGCGGCGGTCGTTTCGGTAATGTTGCAGCCGGTCTCGTAGAAGTCATAGCAGGTCAGCAGCAAGTCGCTGTTGCCGGCCCCGTCGGGATCGTAGGCGATCAAGCCGCTCGGGTGGTAGCACTCCTTCTTCGGGAATTCGAAAGTGTGGTCGGTCAGCGTGAAGCCGGCGCCGCCGTTGATGAAGGTGTTGCCGAAGGCGCCGTCTTCCAGCGCTTGGTTGCCGGTCATCGTCGCCACCACCAGGTCGAGCTTGGCGTCGCCGCCGAATTGGCCGATGGCCAGCGAAAGCGGGATGCCGTTCTTGATGTCCTTCAAATAATAAGGGACGCCCAGCGGGTTGGCGCCGCCGGCGCCGCTGCCGGCGAAGACCGCCAGGTAGCCGACCCAGGATTTCGGCTCGTAGCCGATGACGGCCACGTCGTCCTTGCCGTCGCCGTTGAAGTCGGCCACGCCGACCGCCCAGATCCGCAGGTAGCGCTCCTCGTCGATCTTCACCGGAATCGGATCGGACTCGGCGCCGCAAGCGCCGCCGCTGTAGTTGTAGCAAAGATGGAGCACGCTATCGTCGGCGACCAGCAAGTCGCGGACGCCGGCGTCGCCGTCGAACTGACCGGCGACGATCTGGCGATTGTAGCCGCCGTCGGTGTGGGCGTTTTGGTTGAAGTAAGTGTTGGGCGCGACGCTGGCCCAGTTGTTCTTGTTGTCGAGGCCCCAGACCTTCCGCAATTGGGGAACCGCGGCGTCGACCTTGTCGTTGCCAATGAATTGATAGACGGCGAAATCGCCGGGTCCGTCGATCTTCGAGTCGGTGATCTTGGGCCCGTCGAAGCTGATGGCCGCGGCCGCGAGCGCGGCATAGACCACCGATACAGCCACGGCGGCCGCTTGGAGAAAGCGTTTCATGATTTTTCCCTTCATCCCATACACCGCAGGCGGAAGTGCGGCCTTGCGGTTCATAACACCAGGTTTTGGAGTGGTTTCGCCGGAGGCGGGACGAGAAGGTCCAGCTCTCGGGCGAGCCCCTTCCCACCTGGATTATCGGCTACAATAGGGCTCCGAGTTGCGCCTCTCTTGATAAATACCGAGATTTGCTGGGATTTAGCGGGATTTTTCCATCAGCTTGTATTCGAGCGAATCGACCAAGGCCATCCAGCTGGCTTGGATGATGTTCTCATGGACGCCGACCGTGCCCCACTTGCGCTTGCCGTCGGTCGACTCGATCAGCACTCGGACCTTAGACCCGGTGCCGCTGTCGCTGGGCAGGACCCGAACCTTGTAGTCGATGAGCTGGACCTCGCGGATTTGGGGAAAGAAGCGCTCCAGCGCCCGGCGCAGGGCGTTGTCCAGCGCATTGATCGGGCCGCGGCCGAGGGCCGCGGTGTGCTCGATCTTGCCGTCGACCTCGAGCTGGATGGTGGCCTCGGCGTGGGGCGGATCGTCATGGGTGAGCTTTTCGTCGAGCACCCGGAAACCGATGAGCTTGAAGAAATTTTTATATTTCCCCATCGCCTTCTTCATCAGGATCTCGAAGCTGGCCTCGGCGCCCTCGAACTCGTAGCCCTGGTTCTCCAATTCCTTCAGGTCCTTGACCAGCTGCTTGACCAGCGGGTCCTTGCGGTCGAGGTCGAGGCCGAACTCCTCGGCCTTGTGCAGGACGTTGCTGGTGCCCGACAAGTCGCTGAGCAAAATGCGGCGGCGGTTGCCGACGGCCTCGGGCTCGACGTGCTCGTAGGTCTTGGGATTCTTCTGGACCGCGCTGACGTGGATGCCGCCTTTGTGGGCGAAGGCGCTCTGGCCGACGTAGGGCTGATGGGTGTCGGGCTTGAGGTTGGCCAGCTCGCTGACGAAATGGGAAACCTCCTGCAGCCGGGTCAATTGCTTGGGCGGAACCACCGCGATCCCCATCTTCAATTGGAGATTGGGGATGATCGAAACCAGGTTGGCGTTGCCGCAGCGCTCGCCGAAGCCGTTGATCGTGCCGTGAACCTGGACCGCGCCGGCCCGGACCGCGGCCAGCGAGTTGGCGACGCCGACCTCGCAATCGTTATGGCAATGGGCGCCATAGCTGCCGGGCTGCATCCGCTGGACCTGGCGGAAGATCCGCTCGACCTCATCGGGCAAGGTCCCGCCGTTGGTGTCGCAGAGGACGATCAAGTCGGCGCCGCCCTGACGGGCGGCCTCCAGCGTCTTCATCGCGTATTCGGGGTTGGCCTTGAAGCCGTCGAAGAAATGCTCGGCGTCATAGATCACCTCGTTCACCCGCTTCTTCAAGAATTGCAGCGAGTCGGCGATGAGCTCGAGGTTCTGGTTGAGGCCGACCTTGAGGGCGTCATGGACGTGGAAGTCCCAGGACTTGCCGAAGATGGTGACCACCGGAGTCTCGGAGTCGAGCAGCGCCTTGAGGTTCTCGTCCTTGCCCGGGGTCTTGCTGGCATGGCGGGTCGAGCCGAAGGCGGTGATCTTGGCATGCTTCAACTTGAGGCTCGGCGCCTTCCGGAAGAACTCGACGTCCTTGGGGTTGGAGCCGGGCCAGCCGGCCTCGATATAGTCGATGCCCAGCTCGTCGAGCTTCTCGGCGATGCGCAGCTTGTCCTCGACGGTAAAGGAGATCTCTTCGCCCTGGGAGCCGTCGCGCAGGGTCGTGTCGTAGAGGGTGACTGATTTTTTTTCCGGTTTAACGGGCATTGTGCACCGGGCACCCGCAAGGGGCGCCCCTACTATTTCTTGTCGAGCTCGAAGGCGTCATGGAGGACGCGAACCGCCAGCTCGGTGTACTTCTCGTCCACGATGATCGAGATCTTGATCTCGGAGGTGGAGATCATCTGGATATTGATGTTCTCCTGGGCAAGGGTCGTGAACATCTTGCTGGCGATGCCGGCATGGGAGCGCATCCCGATGCCAATGACCGAGACCTTGGCGATGTTCTCGCTGGATTCGACCTTCTTGGCGCCGATCTCGGCGGCCACCTTCTCGATGATGGCCAGGGCCCGCTTGAGGTCGCTCTTGGGGACGGTGAAAGTCAGGTCGGTGGTGCCCTCGGAGCTGATGTTCTGGACGATCATGTCGACGTTGACGTTGGCGTCGGAGATCGGCCCGAAGATCCGGCCGGCGATGCCCGGCTTGTCCGGCACCTGGCGGACCGCGATCTTGGCCTCGTCTTTTTGATAGCTGACGCCGGTTACCATGCGGCTTTCCATCTGAGTTTCCTCCTTGGTCACCCAAGTGCCGGGATTGTCGTTGAACGAGGATCGAACCTCGACCGGCACCTGGTATTTGGCGGCCAGTTCTACGGACCGAATCTGTAATACTTTGGCGCCAGTGGAGGCCATCTCCAGCATTTCCTCGTAGGAAATGCGGTCGATCTTGCGGGCCTCGGGGACGACGTTGGGGTCAGTGGTGTAGACCCCGTCGACGTCGGTGTAAATCTCGCAGGCGTCGGCCTTGAGCGCGGCCGCGATCGCCACCGCGGTGGTGTCGGAGCCGCCGCGGCCGAGGGTGGTCAGGTTGCCCTTCTCGTCCACCCCCTGAAAGCCGGCCACCACGACCACCTTGCCGTCCTTCAAGTCGCGATGGATTCGATCCGAATCGATGGACCGGATCCGGGCCTTGCTGAAGGCGTCGTCGGTCAGGATGCGGACCTGATGGCCGAGATAGCTGACCGCCGGCACCCCCATGCTCTGGATGGCCAGGGCCAAAAGGGCGATGGTGACCTGCTCGCCGGTCGAAACCAAGACGTCGTATTCCCGGCCTTCGGGCGGATCCATGATCGCCTTGCTGAAGGCGACGAGCCGATTGGTCTCGCCGGACATGGCGCTGACCACGACCACCATCTGGTGGCCCTTCTCCCGCTCCCGGATCACCCGGCTGGCGACGTTTTTAATGCGTTCGATGTTACCGACGGAAGTTCCGCCGTATTTTTGGACGACGAGGGACATAAATTATGTAGCCAGGGGCTTCAGCCCCGCTAATTAGAAATCCTCGTCGACTTGAATGGATACGATCATCTTGTCAAGATCTTCTCGATAGCCCAGGTCGGCCATCATCTCGCGGACCGAATCGCCGTAGAACACTTCTTCCATCGATTTCTCCAGCGACATCTCGTCGCGGAGATTGTCCCGCAGCTTCTCCCGGGCCCGGTCCGGATTGCTGCGCACGATGCTCTCGATGTACTTGTTCAGATTTTTGGCGGCCTTGCGCTTCTTGTCGGCTTGGAGCTTTTTCCAATTCTTGAGGTAGTGCAGGCGGCAAAAGCCCGAGGTCGTTTGTTGATTATTGCAACCCGGTTCTTTGCACAGCTTGATCTTGGGGGACATTGTGTACGCTCGTTGGCTCTTATTTTGCCTATACCAGCGAGCCTGTGCCCCCGCAATCGGGAAAACGCCCTGTTACCAAGATTTTACACGATTTATTGCTTCCACTTGTCGAGCCGGTCCTGGAATGCCTTTTTTCGACGCAGGGTGTCTTCTTTTTCGGCTTCGATTTCCAATCGAATCTGGGGCCGCACGGCATCCTTGGTCTTTTTCTTGAGATAACGGTTTTCCCGGATCCGCAGCCAGACCAAAAGCCCGACCACCACCGCGAACAGGACCAGCCAAAGAATGACGTCCAGGACCTTGTTAGGCACCGGCCGCCTCCTTGGGAGCTTCGGCCAGCCCCTCCAGCAAGGCCTTCTTGATGCCCTGAACCTTCCGGGAATCCGTGATCTTATGCCCGAAAATGTCCTTCACGTAGAAGACGTCGGCGACCTGGTCGACCTTGGTCGAGATCTTGGAGACCTCGATGTAGAGGCCCAGGGAGCGGATGACCCGGGCGATATCGTGGAGGATGCCGACCCGGTCGTTAGCGTAGACGTCGATGACCGTGTAGTAGGCCGAAACGTCGTTGTCGATCTCGACCCGGGGCGGCCGGCCGCCCGAGGGGCGGCGACCGAGGTAGAGCTGGCCCTGATGGAGCTGGGAATAGCGCTCCATCGGGACCTTGCCCTGAACCACTTCGCGGAGATCGCGACGCAGGGTGTCGATCTTCCGCTCTTCCTCGATCGGGAGGCCGCGGTGATCGGTGACCTTCAAGAGCAGCAGGGCCTCGCCACTGGAGCTGAAGAACTGCTCGAAAGCCAGAATGTTGACCTGGTTGGCGGCCATCACCCCGGTGACCTGCTCGAAGAGCCGCTGGGTGTTCACGGTGTCAATCAAGATGCGGTTGACCCGCTCGCCAAGGTCGTTCTGGGAGGTGAGCAAAAAGCCGTCGGCCGGCCGGTGCTGGACGGTCTCGAAGTGGCCGAGGATGGCGGTCGCCGAATTGGCCAAAAAATAGCGCGGCGGCATGCCGTCGAGGTAGGCCTTCAGGGCCTTGGTGTCGGTCTCGCCGGCCATGCCCAGGATCTTCTGCTTGGCCTGCTTCATTAAGGTCAGGGCCCGCTCGGGGCTGAAGTCGCCGGATTCGATCACCCGGCGGGTCTTTAAATAGAGGTCTTGGAGCAGGTTCCCCTTCCAAGGCGTCCAGACGTCGGGGCCGACGGCCCGGATGTCGGCCCAGGTCAGAACGAAGAGCATGCCCAAGCGGTCCAGCGTTTCCATCGAGCGGGCGAAGGCCGAGATCAAGTTGTAGTCCTCGAGGTCCCGCCGCTGCGAAAGGTGCGGCATCAGCAAGTGGGAGCGCACCTGGAATTCGACCTCGGCGATGTCGGCCTCGGGGTAGCCCATCCGCTGGAGGACATTCTGAGCGATCTCGGCGCCCTTCTCGGAGTGATTGCCGCCCTTCCCTTTCCCGATGTCGTGGAACAGGACGCTGAAGGCCAGCAGGTCCGACCGCTTCAGCTCGAGCATGGTTTGCTTGAAAAGCGGGAAGGCCTCGTCGTACTCGCCGTTCATCAGCTTGGAGAGCTCGTTCACCGCGTAGATCGAGTGGGTGTCGACGGTGTAGATGTGATAGACGTCGTGCTGGGTCTGAAAGAGGATGTCGCCGAACTCCGGCAGGATCGCGCCCAGGAAGCGGCAATCGTGCATCTCCTTCAGGCTCTTCCCGATCCCGCCCAAATCCGAGAACATCTCCTTCAACATCGCGTTGACTTCGGGATTGCGGCGGTAGACGTCGTCGACCAAATAGAGCCGGCGGCCGATGAAGGATTTCAGGTCCTCGTTGACGCCCAATTTCTGGAACTGGGCCAGATGGAAAGCGCGGAGGAACTCGACCGGGTTCTTCTCAAGCTCGGCATAGTCCTTGGGCACCACCACGTCGTCGATGTTGTAAAAAAAATCGTTGAGGCTGGTCTTGAGCCGCCGCTTGATGAGCTGGAGCAGCGAGTCCGGCGGCTTGAGCAAGCGCCGGGTCACTTCGGAAAGCAGCCGGTGCAGGTTGGCGGCGTGGCTGTAATAGGTTTGGCGGAACTTCTCGACCCCGCGGGTCCCCAGCGCGTCCTGAAAACCCAGCTCGGCGGCGATCGGCTCCTGGACCTCGAAGGTGAGCTGGTCCATGCAGCGCCCGACCTTGGCGTGGAGCCGGTTGCGCACCGCCCAAAGGAAATCGAGGGCCCGGCGCAGGCCATCGGCCTCCTCCTCGGAAATCAGCTCCCTGCGCACCCACTCCGAGATCGCCGGCGTCTTGAGGGCGATCCGGGCGTAGTAACGCAGCAAATGCCAATCGCGCAGCCCGCCCTCGCTCTCCTTGAGATTGGGCTCGAGCATGTAGACCGAGGAGCCGAAGCGCTTCACCCGCTCTTGGGTTTCCTTGGACTTGGCCTCGACGAATTGACTGAGGGCCCGGGACGAGGCGAACTTGCTTTCGAGGAACTCCAAAAACTTGGCGGCCAACTCGCGGTCGCCGGCCAGGAAGCGGGCGTCGATCATCGAGCTCATCGCCCGGATGTCTTCCTTCATCACCTTCTTGCAGTCACCCATCGTGCGGATCGCGTAGCCCAGCTCGGCCCCGGCGTCCCAGAAGGGATAGAGCATCTTCTTGGTGACGGCCTCGAGCCGGTTGCCGGCCTTGCCTTCATAGAGGAAGAGCAAATCGATGTCGGAATAAAGGTTGAGCTCGGCCCGGCCGTAGCCGCCCAGGGCGAAGAGGGCCAAGGGAATCGGCAAGACGCCCTCGGCCTGGCTCTGCTCGAAAGCGTACTTGTAGAGGTCGACCACCATCTTGTCGGTCATTAGGCTCTGGAGCCGGACGATCCGGTCCATCGGCGTGCCCTCCTCCATCTTGCGGACCAGGGTGGTCCGGCAATTCTGGAGGTATTCCTTGACCGAGGTGGTGACGTCGGAACCGATCTTGAAGGGAATCAGCTCGTCGGTGAGGTACTTCGGCGAGGTTTCGGCCAGGGTTTTGAGGGGGAGTTTTTCAACAGCGTTTGGCATGCTTCGGTTCCCTCCCCTTTGTAAGGGGAGGGTCAGGGAGGGGTAGAGCGTCGGCAAGGTCGCAAACGCCGGTATTCAAGCCGGCCCTCTACCTCCCCCTGCCCCCTCCTTACAAAGGAGGGGGTAAGATCTTTTATACCTTCTTCTTCAATTCAAACAAATAGTTCAAAGCCTCGATGGGACTGAGCAGCTCGGGCTGGAGGTCCCGCAATTCGGCCCGGATCGGGTCTTCCCGGGCCGCGAATAATCCCATTTGAGGCGATTCGGGCCGGGGGCCGAGCTTCTCCAAGGCCCCGTCTTCGGCGCTTTCGAGCCGGCGCAAGACTTCGCGGGCTCGAGTGAGCAGGCTTTCGGGCAGGCCGGCCAGGCGAGCCACCTCGATGCCGTAGCTGCGGGACGCCCCGCCCGGCAGGAGCTTGCGAAGGAAGAGGATCTGCTGGTTCCACTCCTTCACCGCCACCTGGTAGTTGGCCACCGACTTCACCTGCTCCGCCAAGTCGGTCAGCTCATGGTAGTGGGTCGCGAAGAGGGCCCGGCAGCGCAGCTCCTTGGCGACGTGCTCGGCCACCGCCCAGGCGATCGACATGCCGTCGTAGGTCGAAGTGCCGCGGCCGATCTCGTCGAGGACGATGAAGCTCCGCTCGGTGGCGGCGGCCAGGATGCCGGCGGTCTCCAGCATCTCGACCATGAAGGTCGATTGGCCCTGCGAAAGGTCATCGCTGGCGCCGATCCGGGTGAAAAGCTGGTCGACGATGCCGATCTTGGCCGCCGAGGCCGGAACATAGGATCCCATCTGGGCCAGCAGGACGATCAGCGCGGCCTGGCGCATGACCGTCGACTTGCCGGCCATGTTGGGGCCGGTGATGAGGAAGAGCGTGCCGGTCTCCTCGTCCATCTTTAAATCGTTGGGGATGAAGCGCTCCTCGCTGCGCATCTGCTCCAGCACCGGATGGCGGGCGTCTTTCAGATCCAAAATCTTCTCTTCGACCAGCTCCGGCCTGACGTAGCGATGTTCGCGGGCGACGCGGGCCAGCGCGGCCACGACGTCCAAAGTGCCCAAGGCTTGGGCCGCCTGGCGGATCGCCTCGATCTCGGCGCCGCAGGCCTCGCGCAAGCGGCAAAACAATTCATACTCCAGCGCCTTGATCCGCTCTTCGGCGCCGAGGACCTTGTTCTCGTATTCCTTGAGCTGGGAGGTGATGTAACGCTCGGCGTTGGCCACGGTCTGCTTGCGGATGTAGTCGGCCGGAACCAGGTCGCGATGGGTGTTGGTGATCTCGATGTAATAGCCGAAGACCTTGTTGTAGCGGATCTTGAGCGAGGGAATCTTGGTCCGCTTGCGCTCACCCTCCTCCATCGCGGCGATGAAGGACTTGCCGTCGCGGCTGATGGCCCGCAGCTCGTCGAGCTCGGCGCTGACGCCCTCGGCGATCATCCCGCCCTCGCGGATGGTCAGGGGCAGCTCGGCCTGGAGGCAGCTCAGCAAATTTCGGCAGAGCTCGCTGAAATCGGGATAATCCTCGACCAGCCCGTGCAAGAATTCCGAGCTAAAGCTGGAGCGATACTGATCGACCAAGGCCTGGGCCGCTTCCAGCGAAAGGGCCAGACCACGCAGATCTCGGGCATTCACCGTGCCGAGCGAGAGCTTGCCGAGCATCCGCTCGACGTCCTGGAGCTTCTTCAAGCCTTCTTGGACGCCGACCAAGAGCTCGGGCGCCGCCAAGAGCTCGGCCAGGGCCTCTTGGCGAAGCCGGATCGCGGCCGGGTCGAGCAAAGGATAATGGATCCACTTCTTCAAGCGCCGGGCGCCCATCGCGGTCTGGGTCTGGTTCAAAGCCCAATATAAGGTGTGGCGGGAGCCCTCGCCGCGGGAATTCTGGGTCAGCTCGAGATGGCGGAAGGTCCGGCCGTCCATGCCCAAGTATTGGCGGCCGCGGACGAAGTGGATCTCGCTCAGGTGCTTGAGCGGGGCTTTCTGAGTCGAGCGGGCGTAGTTGAGGAGACGGTCAAGTAAGCCGAGGGCGGCCGGGCCCTCGACCTTGGCCCGGGACTTCAAGAAAGCCTCGGAGAAGACGCCCTTGCCGTCTTCGTTGGGCAGCTCCGCCAAGACATGGCTGATCAAAAGCTTGGGCAGGAGGGACTTAGCCTTCGGCACCAAGGGCCGTTGCAAGTCGGCCGGGGCGATCAGAATCTCCTTCACCCCGTGCTTGGTCAATTCCTGCAAGGCCAGCTCTTCGGAATCGTAGAGCCCGAGGAAGACCTCGCCGGTGGAAATGTCGACCATCGCGACGTGGACCTGCTCCCCTTCCCAGTCGAGGGCCGCCAGGTAGTTGGGCTCGGAGGAGCTCAGGCTGTCTTCCTCCACCAAGAGGCCGGGGGTGATGACTCGGATCACCTCGCGGCGGACGATGCCCTTGGCGGCCTTGGGGTCCTCGACCTGCTCGCAGATCGCGACCTTGTTGCCGCTTTCGATCAGTTTGCGGATGTAGCCGGCCGCGGAGTGGTAAGGCACGCCGCAGAGCGGAACCGCTTCCTCGGAATTCTTATTGCGGCTGGTGAGCGTGATCTCGAGGATCTCGCTGGCCTTGACCGCATCCTCGAAGAACATCTCGTAGAAATCGCCCAAGCGGAAGAAAAGGATCGAATCCTGGTGCTGCTGCTTGATCTCCAGGTACTGGCGCAGCATCGGGGTGAGATTTTCGAGGGCCGCGGGGCCGGGACCAGCCATTTTCGGGCCATAGAGGAAGTGTGGAAAATTGGCAAGGGAAGCTGAACTATGCCTGAATTATGGCGTATGTCGGAACCGATTTAAGCTCGCGACGAAATTAACACCCAATACTTTCAAAGAAGGCGGATGCCAATGCAGGACGTCTCGCCAACTGTAATCCGCGACTTTGCCTCTCGGAAAAGCTTCTTTCGTGATCGTCAGGGGGTTAAACTCGGGGGCCACCTGCACGGGATACTGATAGAGGGCTTCGAATGGGAAATACCCGTCTCCCACCAAGGTAATGAAAGCTATCGTGCGGTGCACGCCGTTAACCAGCATGACATCGCCATGGGCCGTTGGCACGCTGATGAGAGGAGCGTTCTTATACTGATCTTCCGAGGTCAGAATTTCGCGCGACGCCGCAAGGTCGGGGAGCTCGCCCTTCTTCCAGCCCGTGTGCAATAGCCGAAGGATGATCTTTTGCCGAAGCTCCTCAATCTTTTTCACATGAGAGTGCTGGGATTCTTTGGTAAGTCCATGGATTGGAACGATCTTCCGTAAATCCCAAAAGGCCGGCTGATAATTTTTTGCTATATAACTGCTGCGTTTGTCGAAAGCCCATCCAATACGATACTGCCAATCAGGAATTTTCGAAACAGCGTTCCCTTTGATCTTTAATTCCGAGGGAAGGCTGCGGCGGTCGACCAGCTCCCTCCATTCGGCCGCTTTTTCTCCTAGAACTTCAGAGGGCGGTCGCACGGATAATGATGCGAAGTAGAGCAAGGGAGGCTGATTGAATCCTAAATGCGCCAACCGCCGAAACATGATGCTTGCGGTCGTTTCGCGTGTTTCTTGGGAGGTTTCCAGCATGGTTTCAAAAAAGAGACTCGAATCCAGCTCTCCATTGAGCGCCTTGAGAGTGTAAAGATGCCCTAAAGATGTCCCCAAATCGGTTTTGCTTCTCAAGGAACCAAAAATTCCCACTTTGTCCCAATAGCGGTGAAACGCCTGGGACCACTCCAGAGTTTTCCGGTATAAAAGGGAAGCCAACTCCTTCGCCTGCCCAGCCCCCGTCACCAAGGTCGGTTGGCCAAGGATATCTTCCACTCGCTCGATCCAAGCAAGCTGCGTCGCCCCATCGGAATATTCCAGAATTTCGGCGAGCGCCTCCAACCTTTCCGCACTCATCTCGCTTTCCGGCTGTTCCAGACTTCGGCCCAAAGCGTCGATGACTCGTGAGAGCTCCGCGGGCTTTAGGTTCGGTCCAAGGGCTCGAGCTTCGAGCTTGCCGAATTTCTTGTCTTCTTTCGAAAGAAATAAGTCCAATTGCTGAAGCCACTGTTTCCTGCTTTTCGCACTGAGCTTCCCCAAATGACGGGCAATGAGGGAGAGATGAAGGGCGAACCAATCCGGATTCTGGCCTAATTCGACGAAATCCCTTAAGAGTTCCCGAACCTCTCGGGCTCTCAAATCAACTAGCTTTCTCTCAACGACTCCTCCAGAAAAGAGTCCCTTATAGGCATCGTTATGAAGACCCTGATACAACGTCAGTATCGCCGAGTATTTTACCGAAGACTCAGCGCCGATCAGTGATTTCAGGAAACTGACGACAATAGTTTCCAACCTATTCAGGTCTTGATTTGTCGAGTTAATATCGAGCTTAAAATCCCGAATTTGTCCGACTAGGTCCCCGATCGTCCGCTGACGATCCTCCTCCCTCATTGGCCCTTCCGCTTTCGGGCGAGGCTCTGCCTCACCTTTTCCAGGGCGATCGAGGCCGCTCATCTGCATGGCGGGATGGGCGAAGCCCTTCGGCGCTCCGACCGCGGAAATGGCCAGGGAAGGCGCAAGCTTGAGCTTGGATTCATTGGAGTAAGTCCGGAAACGCCAGTTCAGTTCGCCCTGCAAAGCCGCATAGCGCGGACCCAAGGCGCGATGAGCCAGGCTAGCTCCGATTCCAAGGCTCAGCATCGAAGCCAAAGTGTCGGTGACCGTGGTCGCGCCATCGACGTGAGGGCGAAGGCCGAGTCCTTCTTCCACCTTATGAGCCGTCATCAAGCCGCCGAACATCGCGGTTTGAGAAAGCAAATGCCGCTGAAGTTGCGGGCCATTGCGAAAGGCCGACGTCGCCCCCAGGGTCTGGGCTCCATGGCCGAAGGCCTTCAAAAATCCCAAGGTGATGGCCGCCCCAGCCAACTCCTGGCCGATCGATGGCTCTTGGCTTGAGGCCGGTCGCAATGCCCGACTGCTCAGCGCGAAAGCCGGGACTTCGGCGACAAAGCCCAAGCTCGAAGCCGCGAAGCGCGGACCAACGGCGCGAAACAGCGCCGAAGATCCGAAACGACCCAAAGCCAAGGTCCTTGTCAAAGAAAATACCGAAGTCCCGAGCATCATCGGAGCGATGACCTTGGGATCAAAGGCATCCTTGGTGAAACGGTTGAGGAGAAACTCGGCTCGGGGACCCAAAGCTCCCTGGCCTTGGATGCCTTCCAAACGACTTTGGACCTTATGGCGGAAACGGCAATCGGCCTCTTCCGGCAGCGATTCGAGAACGGTGGTGTAGATCTGGGCCGCCGCTTCGGCTTGGCCAGCCTTCTCCAAGCGCGAGGCGAGATTGGACAGCCCTTCGGCAAGAAGCTCGGGATCCTTTTCCTTGAGCAGGGCTTGGAGCTCCGCTTTCTGCCCGGGATTCAAGGCTTCGGGAGCCGATTCGAGATGAGTCCAAAGGAACCCATTTTTTGTGGCCAGGGCCGTCACAACTAATTCTCCAGCTTTTCGACCGCCTGCAACAGCCGCTCTAATTCGGAAGCCACGAAGTATTCTCTTTGGACGAGCTCGGATTTGGGAATCTTCAGCAAATCACCGAGGGTGTGGACTCCATCCCGGGTCAACTTCGCTTGGGCGGCCGGCGGGGCCCATTTTTCGGCCGGCAATCGATAGGCCTCCTCGAAATGGGGGATGGTCACGAAGCAGGGAAAGCCAAGGTTCAATATCTCGTCTTGGACCTTCCAAATTTCGGGCAGGGTCACTCCCCCCTTCATGGCGGTGTAAGCATTGAAGGCGGCATATCCTGGGGCGCTGCCCTCGATTTGATTGAGCTGCTGGATTCCCAACCTTTCGAGGATGTTCAAGGCCTCCGGGCTGAAGGGAAAGAGCGAAGGATGGACCGGTGGAATTCCATCCGACGGAATTTTAGCCGCTTCGTTATCCTGGGAAGCGGGAGGGACTTCCGCTTTTCCCATTTGCTTCATCACTCGGCGAAGGCCGGGGTCGGAGAGCTCGGGAATATTCAAATCCTCCAACCATTTTTGTGCCCGCAATAGGTCGGCATCCGTGATTCGAGGGCGGCCATGCGAACGTCCTTTCAAGCCACTGCGATCGATCGCCGGCGAAGCCATGGCGATAGCCACCAATTCGGGGTTCTTGCGGCTACCGCTAATTCGGTTGTTAAAAGCGGTTCGGCTCGGCAGACTCCCTGGCGTCAGTCCTTCGCAGTAGAGGGCGTAGGCCCGGTTGCCCCATTCGGAGAGGGTGATTTGCTCTCCTTTGGCCTCGGCTTCCTGAATCACCCGTTTGTATGCTCTGATCGCGCTTCCATCGAAGATGACGAGTCGCCTTCCCGTTCGGACCGCGGAAGACTCGTCGAAAAGCTTCCGAGTCCGGAAGTCCGGCTCATTGGCCGCCGCCTTGAATGTGTCCCAATGGATCCCGTATCCAGGTGCGTCGATCATGTAGAGTCGGATGGCCCGCGCGGCTACCTCAGCAGGCCGCAAGACATTCCCACGCCTCTCGGCCTCTTCCACCGCTTCCTGGAAAAATCTAAATACTTCATCTCGATCCCGCATTGGGTCGAGCTTGCTGCCAAGAAGACTCATTTCGTGGTCTACAATGAGGTTTTCCGCCATATCCAGC
Organism: bacterium; assembly: GCA_035281585.1. Taxonomy (NCBI): domain Bacteria; species bacterium. The sequence goes on along the minus strand of DATEDP010000134.1, from coordinate 9,854 downwards.
AGCCGCGCGAGATCGGAATCCTGGAGATAATGGCGGCGGGCGAGGTCCTCGCTGCTAAGCATCAGCAAATCCTCGAGAGTGCGGATTCCGTCCTCAGCCAATCTCTTTTGGGCCCAGGCCGGAGCCCACTTCGACGCCGGCATCCGATATGCCGCCTCGGTCTCTGGAATTTCCATCGACCAAAAGAACCCCATGTCTTCGATCTCCTTCTGAATCCCCCATAGGTCGGGGAGCGTCACTTGATCGGTGTAGATGAGGTAGCCCGGCGCTCTCTTTTCCAGGCGCTCAAGATTGCGGATCTTCATTTTTTGCAGAGCGATTAATGCCCCCCTGCTGAAAGGCAGGCGTTCCGGAGCCACGGCCGGAATCTCGCCATGGCCATCTCTTGGATCGTTGAGTCGAAGACCGAAGGCTCTCAGGCGCTTGTTCAAGTCTTGAAGATCGCGCCAACTCAAGGTCGTCCTTTCCAGCAACCACTTGCTGGAAACTCCAACCAACTCCTCGACCCCTCGGATGCCAGACTCGCGGATGGCTCGATGCACAATTCTTGGAAGTTTTAGCGCTTTCAATGGAAGCTGCCGAGACAAGGGAGGAAATAGATCCGGAGCCTCCGAGCTGAACGGCAGGCGTTCCGGAGAACCTGGGGGCCAGGTCGGAGTGTGGTTATCCTTTATTTCAAAACCCCAGCCCTTTAAATGTTCGTCTACAGCGCGAATTTCTTCCCTACTCAACGTACTCGTCGCAAGCAGATGGCTTTTGGTAACATTGGTCAATCTTTTCATCGACCAGAGTCCGGCCCTTTCCAAAGCCTTTTTTAAGAGCTCGGGGAATTGCAGTCTTTCCGGTGAAACATCGGGTTCAGGGAAGATGAAAGGAGGGGGGAAGCCATGTCCTGCTTCCGCCATTCGGTCTTTCAATTCGAATGCGCTTTGGCGGGAGATCCCTGGAATATTCAAGACGCCCAGCCAAGTCTTCGTTTGCAGTTGGCGGACCTCCTCGATCCCGGCGGATTTCAGGGCCGCGGTGGTCTCGGGAGAAAACTGCATTTTCTCGATCGCCACCCCGGTCCAAAGCGGCTCTGTAATAGCTTCAAAAGGTCCGAGATATTTTTCTTTTAATTCGCGGTACAAACTCCACTTCATCTGAGTTTTTCCGAGCCAATAAGATGGATTTTCCACATCGCCGCGAGGAATATCCGAAGCGTCTCGGAAACCCTCGGCCTTCAGGGCCTCGATCAATTCTGAACTGAAGCCTAAATCGCTGAAAGACTTCCCCACCCTCGAAGCCACCTTGGGCAAACTGCCCTGGAAGCCCGGTAACGGCTCAGCAGGTTTTCCGGCATGCCCCGAACCGCTCGAGCCATCGCCACGGCCGCCAGCCGCCGCCATCATCATGGGCTGAAGAGCAAGCGGCGATTCGCTCAGCTTGACAGGATTGGAGTAAGCCTTGAACCGCCAATTCAGCTCGCCCTGCATGGCCGCATAGCGCGGACCCAAGGCCCGGTGAGCCAAGCTGGCGCCGATGCCCAGACTGAACATTGAAGCCAAGGTATCGGTGATGGTGGTCGCGCCGTCGACGTGCTGTCTCAGACCCAGTCGCTCTTCCACCATATGGGCGGTCATCAAGCCACCAAACATGGCGGTTTGGGCGAGCAAGTGCTGCTGGAATCGCGAGCCGTTGCGAAGGGCCGTTGTCGCGCTCAAAGTTTGGGTGCCGTGACCGAAGGTTTTCAAGAAACCCAAAGTGATCGCCGCACCGGCCAACTCCTGGCCGACCGAAGGCTCTTGGCTCGAGGCCGGCCGCAGCGCCCGGCTGCTCAGCGCGAAGGCCGGGACTTCGGCGGCAAAGCCCAAGCTCGAAGCCGCGAAGCGCGGACCGACCGCGCGAAACAAGGCCGAAGATCCCAAGCGGCCCAGAGCCAAGGTCCGGGTCAGGGAGAAGACCGAGGTTCCCAGCATCATCGGAGCGATGACCTTGGGATCGAAGGCGTCCTTGGTGAAGCGATTGAGAAGAAACTCGGCTCGGGGCCCCAAAGCGCCCTGACCTTGGATGCCTTCCAGACGGCTTCGGACTTTATGACGGAAACGGGAATCGGCTCCTTCCGGCAGCGATTCGAGAACGGCGCTGTAGATTTGAACCGCCGCTTCGGCTCGGCCGGCCTTCTCCAAGCGCGAGGCGAGGTTGGACAAGCCCTCGGCGAGAAGCTCCGGGTCCTTTTCCTTGAGCAGAGCTTGGAGCTCCGCTTTCTGGCCAGGATTCAAGGCTTCGGGAGCCGTTTCGAAATGAGTCCAAAGGACGTCGAAAGGTCGAGCGCCACGGCTTGGCGCGACAGAAGTGCCCATGAATGATCCAATCTGAATTTTCAGGGGGGAGAAAAGGTGGTGAGCTGCTTTTCGGGACCCCTGTCCCGAGCCTTCGCGACCTTATCGCTAGCCCGGAAGAAAGGTTGCTGCAATCCGAGACTTAAGCTCGTAGAGGGCCCCCAAAAAAAAGGCGGCCCGAAGGCCGCCCCTGAGCAAGAAACAATTTTAGCGTCGGCGACGCAGGAACCACAGTCCGGCGATGGCCAGGGCCAAAGCATCGCCGGAAAGTGAAGCCGCCGGCAGAGCAGCCAAACTGCAGCCGCCTCCCTCGATCAACGCCGTGAATGGAGCCGGCGCTCCCGGTTGGAGCGGGTCCTCGGAACCGTCGGAAGGCTCCTCACCCGGCTCCTCGGGCTCGGCGCTGGGACTCGGAGTGGCCGTTGGAGTGGGGGTCGGCGTCGGATCGACCGGCGTCAGGCAATTACAATCGACGTCGCAGCCCAAGCCGCCGCAGGCCAGGTTAGCCTCGCCATCGCATTCCTCGGCGCCGCTTTGGACCGCGCCGTCGCCGCAGCGGGCGGCCAAGCAATTGTCGAGACAGCCGTCGGTGTTGTCGGCATTGCCGTCGTCGCACTCCTCGAAGCCGCCCTGGACCACCCCGTCGCCGCAGCTGGCCGAGCTGCAATTCGACAGGCAAAGGTCGCCGTCGTCGGAATTCCCGTCGTCGCAGGCCTCGACCCCGGCTTGGACCACCCCATCCCCGCAGAAGGCCGATTCGCAGTTGGAAAGACAGGCGTCGTCGTCATCGGCGTTGCCGTCGTCGCACTCCTCCGCCCCGGCATGAACGTTGCCGTCGCCGCAGGCCGGAAGCGCGCAATTGTCGAGGCAGTCATCGGTGTTGTCGGCGTTGCCGTCGTCGCAGGCTTCGACTCCGGCTTGAACTTCGCCGTCGCCGCAACTGGCCGACTCGCAGGTGCTGAGGCAGCCGTCGGTTTCGTCGGCGTTGCCGTCATCGCATGCCTCGACTCCGGCTTGAACTTGGCCGTCGCCGCAGCCGGCTTGGGCGCAGCTGCTCAAACAATCGTCGGTCTCGTCGGCGTTGCCGTCGTCGCAAGCTTCGATGCCGACCTGAACCACTCCATCGCCGCAGCTGGCCGCGACGCAATTGGAGAGACAAGCGTCGCTGTCATCCACGTTCCCGTCGTCGCACTCCTCGACCCCGGTTTGAACCGAGCCGTCGCCGCAGAAGGCGGCCACGCAAATGCTAAGGCAGTCGTCGCTGTCGTCGGCGTTGCCGTCGTCGCATTCCTCGACTCCGGCTTCGACTTCGCCGTCGCCGCAGTCGGCGGGAACGCAGGTATCGAGGCAAGCGTCGCTGTTATCGGAGTTGCCGTCATCGCAGCCTTCCACTCCGGCTTCGACGAAGCCGTCGCCGCAGCTGGCCGGCACGCAGGTCGAGAGGCAGCCGTCCCCATCGGAGAGATTGCCATCGTCGCAGGACTCGCCGGCATCGAGGACGCCGTTGCCGCAAGCCTCGCTCTGACAAAGCTCGTTACATCCGTCGCCGGGAGCGGTCCCGCCGTCGTCGCATTGCTCGCCGGCGTCGACATTGCCGTCGCCGCAGGCCGGCGGCGGAGCTTGGCAGCTACACTCGCCGGAGAGCCCCGGGGCCACGCAGGTGGTGCCGGGGTCGCAGGTGTCGGCGGCGCCGCTGCCGACGTCGCATTCCTCATAGACGTTGACGGTGCCGTTGCCGCAGGCCTCGAGCTCGCAGTTCTCGTCGCAACCGTCGCCGTTCTGGTTGTTGGTGTCGTCGCAGGACTCGCCGGGCTCGAGGACGCCGTTGCCGCAGCCGTTGCATTTGCCACGGGTGTCGGTCCCGTCGAGGACGTGATTGCCGTGGCCTTCGATCAGCGCCTGGTTGTCGGTGCAAATCTCGTTCGGGTTATTGAGGATATTGTGGCAGAAGCAGGCTCGAACCGCCGCCTCGCTTAAGGCCGGAATTCCCAGCCATACGGTAGCCACGGCGAATGCCGTGAAGAAAAGTTTGAATGCAGAAGTGCGTCGCCCCGCTCGGAAAACGTCGAGATCCTTAGTCATTTTATTCCTTAGCCCGTCACATTCGACACTGGATCGCGCCGAATTTCGCAGCGCGTTATTCGGTGTGACGCGAAATGTCAACGGCCGGACCCGGCTGGGGATGCCTAAGTGTTTTCTGGCGTTTTCTGGCGAAGGCTAAGACAGGATGCCGAGCTCGCGCAGCCGATGCTGGCTTTTGGTCCAATCGTCGACCACCTTGACGAAGAGCTCGAGGAAAACCTTCTTCCCGACCATGGCCTCGATGTCGGGCCGGGCCAGCTCGCCGATGCGCTTGATCATGGCTCCCTTGGCGCCGATCACGATGCCCTTCTGCGAGTCCTTCTCGACGATCAGGGCGACGTTGATATGGGGGATCTTGCCGGATTCGTCGAAGGCCTCGGTTTGGGTGGCCAGGGAGTAAGGCAATTCTTGGTGCAGCAGGTCCATCGCCTTCTCGCGGACGATCTCGGCCGAGAGAAAGCGAAGGTCGTGCTCGGTGTAGATGTCGGTCGGGTAGTAGGCCGGCCCCTCGGGCAAGCGGGCGACGATGGCCTTCACGACGATCTCGAGGCCGTCGCGCTGCAGGGCCGACACCGGGATGATTTCCTGCGGCGACCATTCTTCCTGAATTTTTTGGATCAAGGGCAGCAGGGCTTCCTTGGCGACCCGGTCGACTTTATTGATGACGACGAGATGGGGCTTGCCCAAGTCCTTGGCGCGGGCGGCGATCTTTTGGTCCGCTTCGTTCAGCTCCGGCTTGGGGTTCACCAGGTGGAGCACGACGTCGGCGTCGCCCATCGCCTGGAGGGCGGTGTCGACGATGGTCTCGTTCAAGAGCTTGGCCGAAGAGTGGATGCCGGGGGTGTCGAGGAAGAGCAATTGGGCCTTGGGGCGATTGAGGATGCCGAGGATGCGGTGGCGCGTCGTCTGGGGCTTGTCGGTGACGATGGAGAGTTTTTCGCCGAGCAGGGCGTTGAGCAGGGTCGATTTGCCGACGTTGGGGACGCCGACGATGGCGATGTAGCCGGAGTGGAACATTTCGCGTCCCTAGTCGAGGATTGGGGCTTTCGCAAGACTCATCTTGAATTCGGAATTCCATTACCTGGTTTTCCTGGTCAGCAGAAAATCCACCAGCAGCTCCAGATCCCGTTGCGAAAGGCTCGACGCATAAGCCGGCATGTTATTCGCGCCGTTGAGGATGCGCAGCGTCAGTTGGGCCGCATCCAACCGGTCGCCGATGGTGCTGAGGTCGGGACCGCGTTTGCCGCCGTAGCCGTCGATGGCGTGGCAGTACTGACAGCCGCGCTCGTGGAAGACGCGGGCGCCCTCGAAGGCCGGGCCGGAGTCGACGCCGATCACGGCGACCGGCAAGGGCTTGGTGTCGAAATCGGGCGACCAGTGGGACTCTTGGCCCTTCACCCAAAGAGTGGCGATGGCCAGGCAGGTCAGGATCACTACCGCCACCGACCAGGGCCGGCGCAGCGGGTGGCGCTCGCCCTTGTTGAACAAGAGCGGCAGCGCCAAGAGGACGATGCCGGCCAGCGCCGGCGCGCCGACGATGATCAGGTTTTCCAGCTCCGGCGGAGCCAGGGCCAGCAAGGCGAAGTACCAGATCAAATACCAGTCGGGCCGCGGGTCGGCGGCGACCAGCGTCGGGTCGGGTGGCTGGCCCAATTCGGGCGGGCCCAAAAACCAGGCCAGGAGCGCCACCGAGATGATCACGCCGGCGCAGGCGATGAGGTCGCGCCAGGCCGGATCGGGCCAGAAAGGCACGCCCTCCTCTTTCAAGAGCCGGTGATACCAGGCCTTGTATTCCTGGGGGTCGACCGGCCGGCCGATCTTGGGCGGCTCGCTGATGCCGTTCCGGATCACCAAGTAGAGATGATAGGTGAGCAGCAAAATCATCGTCGCCGGCAGGATGAAGACGTGGATCGAGAAGAAGCGGCTCAAGGTGGTGCCGCCCAAGTTTTCGCCGCCGAGGATGAACCGCGCCATCGCGTCGCCGACCACCGGCACCTTGCCGGCCTGCTTGGCGCCCACGATGACCGACCAGACCGCGTTCTGGTCCCAGCGCAGGAGCTGGCCGGTGAAGCCGAGGGCCAGGATCAGGAAAAGCAAGATCACGCCGCTGATCCAATTCAGCTCCCGCGGATATTTGTAAGCGCCGGTGAGGAAGACCTGGATCATGTGCATCCCCACGCAGAGCACCATCGCCGAAGCGCCCCAATAGTGCATGCCCCGGAGCAGACGGCCGGTGGCGTCCTCATTGGTGAGGAACTGCAAGGTCTCGTAGGCCTGGGAGACCGAGGGGATATACATCGTCGCCAGGGCGATGCCGGTGAAGATCTGGATCACCAGCGCGATCAAGGTCATCGAGCCGAGGACGTACATCCAGCCCAGCCGCGGCGGCACCGGGTGATTCAGCAAGGGCTCGGCCATCTTGAGCAAGCCCCCCCGCGAATCGAGCCAGGCCCGAAATTTTTTCAGTCGTTTGATCATATCGGCACCGGGCTGGTGCGAATCTCCACTTGGTCGCCGACCACTCGGATCTCGTAACGATGCAGCGGCCGGGGCGGCGGCCCGGCCGCGACCGCGCCGTCCTTGTAGAAAACCCCGCCGTGGCAAGGGCACATGAAAAGCTCGGCCTTGGGCAACCAGCGCACCGGGCAGCCGAGGTGGGTGCAGTTGATCGCGAAGGCGATGAACTCCGTCTCGTCGACTCGGCGCAGCCAAGCCGCGCTGGTGCCGACCTGGCCGACCCAGGGCAGCGGATCGGATTCGAGGAACTTCACCTGGACGGTCTCGCCGATCTTGAAGCCGTCGACCTTGCCCACCGGCCGCCACTCCCGCGGCTGCTTGCGATAAGCCGGCGCAATGAAGAAGGAGACGATCGGCAGGCCGGCGATCAAGCCGGCCAAGGCCGCCAAGGCGGTGCTGAATATATAGAGGAAGCGGCGGCGCCCCGGCTCAACCATAAAGCAACTCCCGAATCCAATAGGACAGCGCGAACACCGTCAGAAACGCGCCCACCACCGAGATCATCCAGCCCGCGATCAATCCCCAGAGGATGAGGACCAAGCCGAGCGCCAGCACCGCGGGGGCATAGCTCGGCGGCGGAATTTTCTCGGGCAAGGGCTCGGCCCATTCCGGGTCTTCCTGGGGGACCGGCTCGGCGGCGGTGAATTCGTGGCTCATGGTCGGCTCCCTTCCAGCGGCAAATCCCGCTCCGGTTGGCGGTAATAACGGGCCAAGACCGCCAAGATGAAAAGAATGAAGATGAAGCAGCCCATCATCCAGAGAAAAGCGCCGCCGAGCTGCTGATCGGTGGCCGGATCGAGGCCCCAGCGCTGGCGGAGCATCGCGCCCAGGCCGAGCGGATCGCCGAGCTGGCTGTACTTCGGATAGAGGCCCGGCGGGGCGAAGGTGATGAGCACCGCCAACAGCGTGTGAGCGGCGCAGGCGCTGAACAGATAAGCCACCGCCGCGAAAGGCTTGAGCCGAAAGCTCTCGATGGGATCGAGAACGGCGTTCCAAAAGACGGTGGCGGCGGCGATGAAGCAGAAGTGTTCGAAGGCATGGGCCGCCCGGCTCTCCAAGGTCCAGTTGAAGAGCGCCGGCCAGTGCCAAATCCACATCATGCCGACCCCGATCGTCCAAGCGACGATCGGATCGCCGAGGATCCCGGCCACCTTCCGAAGCCAGGGATAGCGCAAGAGCCGGCGGGCGCCGGACTTGGGGATTCCGATCAGGAGCAAGGGCACCGCGACCACTTCCAGCAGGAGATGCTGAAGCATGTGGACGCTGAAGAGATAATCCTCGGCGATGGCCGCGATCGGCGAGGCCAGGGCCAGGAAGAGGACCCCGCAGCCCAAACTAAAGTGGAGCGAGTGGCGATCCCAAGTGCCGCGGCGCAAGCCGAAGTAGATCAAGGCCGTCGCCAGAATTCCGGCCACCGCCCAGGGCTCGCGGAACCAGCCTTGGCGAAGCAGCTCCCAAAATCCCGGCTCGAGGGCCGGCGGATGGGCCGATAAATGGGCTAGTACCATAGATACACCACCGTGAAGATGACGATCCAAACTCCGTCGACGAAATGCCAGAACATCGAAATCGAATCGACCGCCGCCGGCTTGACCCTTTGGGCCTGGGGGCTCAGCGAAAAGGCCAGCAGGATGCCGATCATGGTCAGGCCGATCAGGACATGGAAGCCGTGGAAGCCGGTCAAGGTGAAAAAGCTGGCGCCGAAGAGATCCCGGCTCACGCTCACCTCGCGGTGCACCAGCTCCCACCATTCGGTGGCTTGGCCATAAAGGAAAACCGCGCCGAGCAAAATCGTGACCAGCAGCCAGAAGGACACCGCCCGGCTGGGCTTCTCTCGCCAAGCCCGGTGGGCCAAACCGACGGTCAGGCTGCTGGCGATCAGGAAGGCGCTGAAGATCGCGGTCCGCCCCGGGTCGAGCAGCTCGCTCCCTCCCCTGCCCCAGCCCGGCGTGCCGTGGAAAATCCCGTAAACCAAGATCAGCAGCAGGAAGAAGAGCGCCTCCGAGCCGAGAAAGAGCAGCATGGCAAGTTTGTTTTTATCCATCACCCGTCTCCCCCTCTCCCGGCCTCCGGCCACCCTCCCCCGCCAGGGGGGAGGGTGAAAGACTTCCAATCGGCTTGGTCGGGATGGGCTAGATCCCAAAGCGGACGGCGGCCCCGAATCCGCGGCACCCGGTCGAAATTGGTCTCGGGCGGCGGCGAGGCGGTCAGCCATTCCAGGGTCCAGCCATTCCAGGGATTGTCGCCGGATTTGGGGCCCCGCTTCAGGCTCCAGAGGAAATTGACCACGAAGATCAAGGTCGCCAGCCCCATCAAGATCGCGCCGACGCTGGAGAGCAGATTGAAAAGGTTCCACCAGGGATCGGACAAATAGGTGTAAACCCGGCGCGGCATGCCGAGCAGGCCCAGGAAATGCTGGACGAAGAAGGTCAGGTTGAAGCCGAGCACCATCAACCAGAAATGCCAGCGGCCAAGGCGCTCGCTCATCATGCGGCCGGTCGCCTTGGGATACCAATAATAGGTGCCGGCGAAGACCGCGAAGGCCGAGCCGCCGAACATGACGTAATGGAAATGGGCGACGACGAAGTAGCTGTCGGTGAGCTGCTGGTCGATGGGCGCCGCCGCGAAGGCCACGCCGCTCAAGCCGCCGATGGTGAACTCGAGCAGGAAGGCGATGGCGAAAAGCATCGCCGTGCTGTAGAGAATCTTCCCGCCCCACATCGTGGCGATCCAATTGAAAATCTTCACCCCGGTTGGGACCGCGATCAGCATGCTGGCCAAGGCGAAGACGTAGTTGAGCCCCTGCCCCAAACCGACCGTGAACATGTGATGAGCCCAGACGCCGAAGCTCAGGAAGGCGATGGCCAGGGTCGAGCCGGCGATGAACTCGTAGCCAAAGATCGGCTTGCGCGAGAAGACCGGGATGACCTCGGA
>DATEDP010000133.1 GCA_035281585.1 bacterium | reverse complement strand
TTTCTCAAACGGCAGAGAGAAGCCAAAAATCTCTCGATTCGGGAAGTCGCTAAGGCAATGCATTATGCGGCGCATGGAGCCTACGCCCAATACGAAGCTGGCCGATCCATGCCGGGAATCGAGTTCATCGATCGATTTGTGAAGACAGTCAATCCGGAGTCAGGTCTATGTCTGACAATGGTTAGACGTTAAGTGGAAGTATGAAACATCACTTAAAAACAGAACACGCCGGTTCCAAAAAAGGCCGCGGTGCCTACTGGGGTCCGCGACAAGATGCCAAGCAACTCAGCCGAAAGCGGAGGCGCTTCAACGATAGGCTAACTGATCAGAGATTAGTCGAGCTTGGACTCGAGTCTCAAAAAACACGCAGTAAGCAAAAGTCCCTGAGGCTAGCAAATAAATCTGTACAAAAAGTGGAGGTGGCGGGAATCGAACCCGCGTCCGAAGATCTTTGATGAGTGCTTCTACAGGCTTAGTCGGTGGATTTAATTTTCGCTCGAGTCGCTCCCGCCGACAGGATCTTCTCTCGCTAGCTTAAGAATTATTTCGCCCGCATCGTCCTAAACACCGATGCGAACTAGCCCGAGAAATGACGTCCTTGCCCCGCTTACGGGCGCCACGGGAAGAACGGCTTAGCTAAGCGGGTTAGGCCGCTAAGGCGAGGGGGGCAACGCTCTTGCGAGCGAAGTCCACCTTGATCACATTGCTGTTGGCAATTGTGGTTTTGCTTGGTTTTGACAGGGTCTAAGCTCCCTGGCCTGCCACAAACACCGCCGAGTCCCCGTCGAGACCATGTCACCCCCGAAAGAGATCGCGCTGCTGGGCGCCGATTTTAAAAGAACTACATCTTGCTCAAGCTCTTCTTCACCCGCTTCAATTCGCGGTCGCTCTCGCGCTGCTTGATCGTGTCGCGCTTGTCATGGGCCTTCTTGCCTTTGCCCAAGCCCAGCTCGACCTTCACCTTACCACCTTTTAAATATAAGGTCAGCGGAAGCAGGGTCAAGCCCTTCTCCTGGATTTTCCCCAGCAGCCGGTCCAGCTCCTGCCGGTGCAGCAGCAGCTTCCGCAGGCGGGTCGGCTCGTGGTTGAACTGGTTGGCCGCCTTGTAATGGGCAATATGCAGGTTGGCCAGCCACAGCTCGTTGCGCTGGAAATGGGCGTAGGCGTCGGCCAAATTGCCCCCGCCCTCGCGCAGCGATTTCACCTCGCTGCCGACCAAGGCGATGCCGGCCTCGAGCTTCTCCAAAATCTCGTAGTTGAAACGGGCTTTGCGGTTTTCGGCCAGGGGCTTGCTCATCGCGTCCTCGGCTCTAACGCCCGGCTGACGCGACTGTCAATCAACGGCTGCCGAAAGCGGTGGGGCTGAAACGGACGATGTCGGCGCTGGCCGCGTCGTAGACCACGAACTCGCGGGTGGCCTTATCCCAATGGATGGAATTGACGACGATCGGGCCGAGATTGGCGAATTTGGCCTGGGCCGGGCTCAGCGCGACTTGGCCCTCCTCGGACACGGTGAAGGGCACCAAAACCGCCTGAGCCCCCTGCTCGCCCGAATCGAGGAAGAAGAGCTTGGCATCATAAACCGCCATCGCCACCGGCATGGTGGTGATCCCGCCCAAGGTGATCGGCGCCGCCACGACGTTCCGCTCGCCCTCGACGTTGACCTTGATGGTCACGATGCGGTTCTGCTCGGGATCGAGCACCGCCACCACCACCCGCTCGACGGTCATCGAGAGAATTTGAAAATTCTTGAGCCGGCCGGGCTGGCGATAGACCTCGGCATCCCACTCATCGACGTTGGTGAAGCCGGTCGACCGCAGGTAGACATTGTACTCGCCGGTGCCCTCGTTCAAGCCGACGCCGCCGGAAATGCTGCGGGTGACCTGGCCGTGCTCGGCATCGGGCTGGGTGGCCTCGGCCCGGCCGAAGGAATCGGCGCTGGTGAAAGCCAAGCTTTCCGGCGTGTCCTGGCAAGTCGCGGCGTAATCCTTGCTGACGTCATAACGCGAGGGCTGACCCTTGGGCACGTCGACTCGGAGGTCCAAGGAATACATCGCCGGCTCCATCGATCGGATGTTGCCGGGGAAATAAATTTGGGCGGCAACCGTCATCGAGTCCTTGGGAATCATGTAAATCGTGTTCTTCAGCGCCACCACGATGAAGGCCTGCTTGTTGATGTCGCCGGAGTAGAGCGCGGTCAAATCTTCCTGCTGGCCGGGGATCTGGAACAAGTCGACCGGCTCACCCGAGCCGACTTTCTTCTTGATGACCAGGAATTTTCCGGCCGGCGCTTGGTAAGCCGTCGGCCCCGCCGTCGCCACCATCAAACCGACGCAGGTCGAGGCGACCGCCGGCGGTATGGCCAAGACCGGCGCGCTCGAGGTCGGCTCGGCGTGGGCGGTGCCGAAAAACAGATCGGTCCAAGACCAGCTTTTCTTGGCCGGAGCCCGGCCCAGAATGATGCTGCCGTCGGGATCGACCGAAAGGCTCTTGATCGTGCCGGTTCCGCCGCTGACCGATCCGCCCTCGACCGGCACCGTCAAAACCAGCTCGGGCCCGGCGCAGCTATTGTCGGGAGCGGCCACGCAGAGGCCGACTTTCTCGCCGGCCGCGGCCACCACCGAGCACTCGCCGGCTTGGCCGAAGGCCCCGGTTTGATTGGCATCGCAGAAATCGGTGTTGCCGACCAAGGCATGGGCCGAGGGGATGATGTAGTCGGTCCAGCTTTTCTGAATCGCCGAGAAGCGCGAATAGACCGTCAGCTTGATCTTGGCATTGGCCGGCGCCGCGCCGTCGGAGCCCCGGCATTCGACCCGCGGGCCCGAGACGTTGTCGCAGACGATGAGATTCTTATTGAGGGTGCCGGGGCTGGGCAAGGAGACCGGACCGGCCGCGTAATTCCCACCCGAATCCAGGGCGCCGCCGACCGGGCCCGAACCGCCCATCGGACCGCCGCCGCCGGTGCAGGCGAGCAAGGTCGCCAGCAAAGCCAGCTTCTTCACCATTTTGAACCCGCCTGCCATGAGCCCCGCCTCAACTGTCCTCGAGTGTGATCTCCTCGAGCGAGATAAGATTGTGAACCGGCTTCAAAGTCCGCACTTGCCCGTGGTTGCCGCCGTAAATCCAGGTCCCGTCCCGGGTCGCGGTGTCGACCCGCAAGAAGGCCGGCGCTTCCCGCCCAATCTCGCTGATCGCGGTGCTGTCCGGGTAGGTCCGCATGTTGGGCGTGAGACCGTAGGGAATCGTCACCAGCTTGGTGCCGCCCTCGGTGAAATCGATGAAACCGATCTCACGAAATTGCTGATCGACTTCCAAAAGCTGCGGACTTTGCACCGCGTAGGGCGCCGAGCTGACGGACAGCGCTCCGAGGTTGGTTTGATAAGTCGTGTCAACCGGGCCCGAGCCGTAAAGATAGATCAAGCCCAGAGTGGAATACGGATGGCGGATGAGGGTCAACATCTTCTCGGCGTTCTGCAGAACCGCCACGATCACCGCCGTGTCCTTGGCGTCAAGGATTCGAACCTCCATCGGCGAGGCCGAGCGCAGCAACGTCGTCGGAAGCTGGGCGAAGCTGGTTCCACCCGCGACATAGGCGCCCACTAGGACCCGGTACTCGGCGACTCCTTCGTTCTCGAAATAGCCGACCAGGGCGAAATCCCGGCCCTGGCTGTGGGAGGAGGTCACCTGCTTCAGTCCCCTCAAGTCTTCGTCCAAATCATAGCAGCCGACTTCTTGGGGATTGCCGCGATTCCGCAAGTCGAGAAAGAAGAGCGGACGCTCGGGCGAGGCGACCAAAACCGAGAAATGCTCGCCTTGGGGAAGAATGGCGGTCACATTCCCCGGAAAGTTATAGCGCCGCAGCACCACCGGGTTGCTGCCGGTCTTGACGAGATAAATCGACCGCCGGACCGCCACCAGCAGGAGAGAGTCCAGGGTCGAAGGGTCGGCGGTCGGAACGATGGCCGTGATATCGCTCTGATTGCATGCCTCGAAGCTGACCTCGATCTTGGGCAAGGAGTCGGGAACCTGGCTGTAGAGGTGGCACTTCGGAGCCTCGGGAGCGACGACCTCGGGCTCGGCCACAAGCCCGCGGCATTCGGAGGTGACCACCGGCGGGGCGTCGGCGGCATGAGCCTCGCCGACGATCCAGTTCAGCAGGCGAGAGTGCCAGCTCTTGCCTTGAGAATCGATGACCAATCGCTTACCGGTGCCCTGAATGGCCTCAACGCCGACGTTCTCCGGCGGGATCACCACGTAGCGGGTGGCGTAACAGCCGCCGTAAAGGACCGGGCAAATCTCCACGGTCTCGCCGGGAACTCCGTTCCGAGAAACCGTCCAAGAGCCCTCGCCGTCCGCGACCACTTCGAAGCTGTCGCGGGGATTGACCGCGGCCGCCGCGTAGACGCGAAACTCGATCTTGGTGTTGGCCGGAACCGACTTGGGGCGGCCCGAGCAATTGAACTCAGGGCCCGGCAGATTGACGCAGGAAATCTGGGCCCACTCGACGGGATTGAGCGGCGCATTGGCTGAAGACGGCAAAGAAACCGGGCCGGCCGCGTAATTGCCGCCGCCGACCGGACCGCCGGGTCCGCCGCCACCGCCATCGAGCGCCGCGCCGGGGCCGCCGGCGCCACCGGTGCAAGCGGCGACCAACAGAGCCAAAGCCCAAGCGGATCGCCGGAAGCCTTCTTTCCAATGGATCATGAAGCGGGTCCCTTTCCCAGAACGAACTAAAGCCAGCTTAGCAGCCTGAGAACGAGAAAATAAACCTTCAAAGGTTTGAAAAAATCTTTTTAAATTATAGAATTTTGATAGTCGCCGGCCGAGCCAAAAATGTATAATTTTTGGAAAATTGGGTCGGGAATGCGATTTAACCCCCGAATATTGCATTGAAATCTAGCTGTGTGCCCAGCAGCCCCTCGGATTTCTTTAATATTTATCGGTCCTAAAAACTCGGGAGTTGCCTCATGGAGACCATCGATCGGGAATATCAAATTTTGCGCGCCCTGGGCCAAGGTTTGGCCGGCGAGGTTTACCTCGTCCAGAAGGGCAAGCAAAGGCTGGCGCTGAAGCTGCTCAAGCAAGCCATCGGCGGCATGAGCCCCGAGGAAGCGGCCGCCCACTTCAAGGCCGAGTTCTCGATCCTCAAGCAGCTCTCCCATCCCCACATCGCCAAGATCCTCGACTTCGGCCAGGACTCGGCCACCGGCCGGCACTATTACACCAGCGAGTTCGTCGAAGGCGGCGACATCTTCGCCGGCACTCGCCAAGCCGACCCCGAGCGGATCGAAGAGCTTTTCCTCCAAGCCCTGCGAGCTCTCGAGTACTTGCACAGCCGCCGCATCCCCCACTTCGATCTCAAGCCCGAGAACCTGCTCCTTCATCAAGGCCAAGCGGTGAAGCTCATCGACTTCGGCATGGCCGGCTTCAAGCCCCGCGGCCAATTGGCCGGCACGCCGGCCTACATGGCGCCGGAGATCGTCCTCGGCCACCGGCCCGACACCCGGGCCGACCTCTACAGCCTGGGCCTCACCTTCTACGAGTGCGCCACCGGCTCCAACCCCTTCGCCGCCAAGGGCTTGGCCGAGATGCTGCGCCGCCAGGAAAAATTGATCCCGCCGCCGGCCCGCCAATCGAATCCCAAGATCTCGGAGGCCTTTTCCGAAACCCTGGCGGCCCTGATGAAGAAGAATCCCTCGGAGCGCCCGGCCACCGCCGGCCAAGCCCTCCGGCTCTTCGCCCAGCTCTCGGGGAAAAAGGTCTCGCTCGAAACCGCCGAGACCTCGCTTTCTTACCTGCCCAACGAGACCAAGCTGATCGGGCGGCGCTCCGCGATGGCCGCTTATCAAAAACTTTTCGACGAGGCCTTCCGCGTGGGCGGCGAGGCCAAGGGCCGGCTGCTCGCGATCAGCGGCCCGACCGGCGTCGGCAAGAGCCGCCTCCTCAAGGAGATCCGCTTCCAGAGCCAATTGGCGGGCATCCGCACCCTAAGCCCCCAGGAGCGGGAAATCCCGGAGCTGGGCGAGCCGACCTGCCTGATCTACGACGACCTGGAACCGGAGCTGATCCGCCGGTTGGGCTTGAGCCTTTACCATCAGCGCTTCCCGGTCTTGCTGGTCGCCGCCGGCGAGCAAGCGGTCGAGGATGTGGAAGGCGCCAGCCTCGTCAAGCTCGAGCCCTTCAGCCGCGAGGAGATCCGCGACTACCTCTCGGCCTTGACCGGCTTCGCCGATCCGCCCGCCGCCTTGGTCGAAGAGCTGGAGCGGCGCAGCGCCGGCTCGCCCCGTTTCCTCACCGAGCTGCTCGAGGAATTGATCCGCCGCGGCGCCCTCTTCGACGAGCAAGGCCGCTGGAGCGCCGACACTCTCGAAGACCTCGGCATCGACTTCAGCTCGGCCCAGGCCTCGGCCAATCTCGAGGAGGCCCTGGCCAAGGAGCTCGCCAAGCTCGACCAGCCGGCCCGCGAGCTTTTGGAATGGATCGCGCTGAGCCCCGAGCCGGTGAGCGCCGAGCTCTTGCAAGCGGCTTCGAAGGCGGACGACCTGCACTACTGGATGCTGGAGCTGCTCAACCTCGGCTATCTCCAGCGCGACGAGGCCGCCCAGGCCTACCGGATCGCCAACCCTTTCTTGCAAAGCCATCTGCAGAAGGCGCTGAGTCCCGGAAAATCCGCCGCGGCCCACGCCGCTTGGGCAGCGGCTCTGGCGTCCCGCGAGGGCAAGATCGGCGAGCGGCTCTACCACTTGGGCCGGGCCGGCGCCGGCCGCGAGTCGCGCGAGGCCCTGGTCGAATTGGCCCGCCGCTTGGAGAAGAAAGGCGACTTCCAGAAAGCGCTGGAAAATCTCGAGCTGGCCGAGGGCTTGGCCACGGACGACGTCGAGGCCGCCATCCACATCCGGCTCAAGATCGGCGAGGAGCTGATCGGCTTGGGCAAATTGAACGAGGCCTTGGCCCACTTCGACGAAACCCGGGAGCGGCTCAAGAAGCTCTCCAACAGCGAGATCAATGTCCGGCTGAAAGTTTCCACCTTGGAACATCTCGGCGCGGCTTATATCCGGGCCAACTCGCTGGAGAAAGCCAAGGCCAGCTTCCACGCCGGCCTTACCCTGATGGAAGAATTTCCCGGGGCCGAGCCCCAGAAGAAAGTCATCTTCGAGAATTACCTCGGGCGGATCCAATACCAAGAGGGCCGCTTGCCCGAGGCCGAGGAGACCTTCAAGCAGGCTCACGCGCAATGGCTCGACCTGCCCGAGGAGCAACGCCGCCGCGTCATCAACAACGATTTGGGCGAGGTCTTGATGGCCCTGGGCAGGCACGAGGAGGCCCGCGATTTCCTGCTCAAGCAGCTCGAGCTCTTCCGTGAAATCCAAAACGAGCCGCTCCAGGTCAAAGCTTTTTACAACTTGGCCGAGACCGAGGCAGCCCTCGATCGCCAGGACACCGCCATCGATTATTTCAAGCGAGCCATCGACCTGGCCAAGTCGCAGAAGAACTTCGACATGCTGCTCCGGGCCTACAACGGCATCGGCCGGATCTATCACTTGCGGCAGGATTTCGAAAACAGCCGCAAGTATTACGACCGGGCCCTGACCATCGCCCAGAAGCTGCAGGATTTTCAAAGCCAGGCCGGCATCGAGACCAACCTCGGCATCGTCCTGGCCAGCCTCGACCGCTTGAGCGAGGCCACGCCCCACTTGAAGGTCGCGGTCCGGCTGGCCGAGTCGCTGGGCAAAGGCCTCTACGAGCAGTACTTCCTGGCCTCGGCCAAGCTGGAGCTGGGCGACGTCCTGCGGCGGCAGAAGGAATTCGAGGCGGCCCAGGGCCTGGTCCGCGAAGCCGAGGCCATCGCCGAGAGCCAAGAGGCCCTGGCTCCCCTGCTCTTCCCGGTGAAAGTGACGCTGGCCCGGCTCCACCTCGACCGCGATCGCCGAGCCGAGGCCGAGGAGATCATCCAGGCCTTGAAGAAAAGAGAGCTCAGCTCCAACGAGCAGATCGAGATCACCAAGCTCGAGAACATGCTGGCCGCCGGTCCCGGCGCCGGCAGCCGCGAGCCGGCCGCCACCGCCGCCAATTTCGAATACACCCGCGAGTCCCAGCGCTCGGCGCTCTTCAATCCGCTGGCCGATTCGGACTACGCCAAGCTCCTCCAGCTCACCCGCTTCATCAATGCCGAAACCAACCTCGACTTCGTCTTGAAGAGCGTCCTCCAGTATGCGCTGGAATTGAGCGGCGCCGAGCGCGGCTTGATCCTCCTGCTCGACGAGCGCGAGCGGCTCGAGGTCCGGGCCTCGATCAACACCGCGGTCAACGCCAACTTGACCGAGATCTCCTCCAAGGTCGCCGAGCAGGCCCTGCAGAGCGGCGAGATCGTCGAGAGCGACGACGCCAGCCAGGACGGCCGCTTCAACGAGTACCAATCGGTGATGATCCTGAAGCTGCGCTCGATCCTCTGCCTGCCGATCCATTCCCGCAACAAGACCGTCGGCGTGCTCTACCTCGACCACCGCTATCGGCCCGGCGCCTTCGACAAGACCCGTCTCCCGATCCTCCAGGCCTTCTGCGACCAGGCCGGCCTGGCCATCGAGAACGCCAAGCTCTTCGAGGCCTACGAGAAGGCCCAGGCCGCGCTCAAGGCCCGGCTCGAGCAAGCCGAGGCCGAGGCCGAGCACTACCACGAGCTGCTCGGCGAGGGCGCCGGCAAGCTCCCGACCCGCTATGCCTACGAGAACATCGTCGCCAAGGGCAAGGCGATGTACGAGGTCTTCAAGCTGCTCGACAAGATCACCGAAACCAATATCTCGGTGTTCATCAACGGCGAGACCGGGACCGGCAAGGAGCTGATCGCCAAGGCCCTGCACTACAACAACAAGCAGCGGGCCCAAGCCCGCTTCGTCGCGATCAACTGCGGCGGCATCCCGCCCAACCTGATCGAGAGCGAGCTCTTCGGCTACAAGGCCGGCGCCTTCACCGGCGCCAGCAAGGACAAGAAGGGCCTCTTCGCCGAGGCCGACGGCGGGACGATTTTTTTGGATGAAGTCGCCGAGCTCGAGATGGGCCTGCAGGTGAAGTTGCTCCGGGCCTTGCAGGAAGGCGAGATCATTCCGGTCGGCGATTCCAAGCCGGTGAAGTTCGACGCCCGGGTGATCAGCGCCAGCCACAAGAACCTCGAAAGCCTGATCGAGCAGGGCCTGTTCCGCGAGGACCTCTATTACCGGGTCTGCCAAATCCGAATCCCGCTGCCGCCGCTTCGCGAGCGCAAGGAGGACGTTCCGGCCCTGGCCGAGCGTTTCGTGGCGAATTACGCCAAGGAGCACGGCCAAAAGAAGCCGCCCAAGATCAGCGGCGGCCTGCTCAAGCGGCTGCTCGACTACGATTGGCCGGGTAACATCCGGGAATTGGAAAACACGATCCGAGTCGCCTGCGCCTTGGCCGAAGGCGGCGAGCTGACACCCAAAGCCCTGCCCGAGCACTTCGGCAAGCGTCAGGGTCCGGCCTCGGCCGCGGTCGCCGCCCGGCCGATCTCGGCTGCATCGACCTCGACTTCTCGCAATGCCGAGGAAGTCGCGGAGACGGCCCGCATCGACGCCCACAACGCCTATGACAACCGCCGGACCTGGGAAGATTACGAAAAGGTGATCTTCGCCAAGGCCTACGCCGCCGCCGACTTCAAGCCGGCGGCCGCCGCCGCATCGCTCGACGTCTCGATGGCCACCTTCTACAAGCGGATCAAGGATTTCAGCTTGAACGAGAAGAGCAATCCCCTCTTCAAGGACGGCTTCCTCTTGAGCCAAGGCAAGACCTTGAAGGACTACCTCGAAAACATCTTCTGGGCCGCCTATCAAGCCTCGGGCGAAAAGGCCTACACCGCCATCAAGTGGCTCGATGTCTCGCAGGGGCATTTCTACAATGTGTTGAAGAGGGCGAAGGCGAATCGGTCATTGTAGGGCGACCCTTGCGGTCGCCCCGTCTACCCGACAGTGTCTGTGCATGCGGGCGGGGGCAAGCCCCGCCCCTACTTCGCCCGGCGAACCACCAGCATCGTCCCGGGGACGATCTTGGGGCTCTTCATGCCGTTGAGCTTGAGCAGCTCGGCGGTGGTGGTGTCGTGGCGCTTGGCGATGGTGGTGAGGTTGTCGCCGCGCTTCACCTTGTAGCGGATGGTCTTGGCCGGCTTGGCCGCGGCGACTCGGGTCGAAGTCGGGCTCTTGGCCGGGGCGGCCGGCGCTTGGACGACGATCTTGCTCCCGCTTTGGAGGCCGTGGGCCAGCTTCCGGCCGTTCCATTGCTTCAACTGCTCGACGCTCACGCCGTGAGCCTGGGCCACTTCGGAAAGAGTGTCGCCGCGCTTCACGGTATAGATCGAAGGCTTGGCCTTGGGCGCCGCCGGCGCCCGCTTGGCCGCGACCGGAGCCGCCGCTTCGGCCGGGGCCTCGGCCGCCGCCGGGGCGCTGCCGCCGGCCGGATCGCCGACCGCCGGCTCATCGCGGTTCACGCCCAGCGAATCCACCGCCTGCTGCAATTGGTTTTCGGATGGGCCGGCGCCATCGGGCCGATCGTTGAAGGCCATCGGGGTGCCGCGGTTGACGTCGGTCTTCTCGGCCGGAGCGCCGGTCATCGGGCTCAAATCGGAGGAGCCGGTGGAAGCGCTGCGGGCGGTTTCGACTTCGGCCGGCTTGGCGAAGGGATCGCCCTCGACCGCTAAATCGTCGCTCTTGGGGCCGCTGGGTTGGGCCGGCGGAGCCGCAACCGGCAAGGGCTCGCGGGCCGCGATCTGGACCTCTTCCTTCGGCTTCTTCTTGTCCTTCTTATCCTTGTCTTTCTTGTTCTTGCCCTTCGGCAAATCGCTGTCCGCCCGGGCCACGTTGATGCCGAACTCCCGGCTGGCGGCTCGGGCCGCCGCGTCGTCGCGCATCGAATCGCTCTTGGAAACTCCACCCCGAGGAATGGTCAGGCGGGAGCCGGAATCGACCTCGTAGCGGGCGACGGTGAAGCTCCGCTTCTGCCACTTGAACTTGCCGCGCTTGCCGTAGACCTTGACCTTCTCGGTCTTCTTGATGTGGCGGACCTCGACGTCGCCGGGATTGGCCTTGGCGATCTGGGCCTCGGAAACGCCGAAACGGTCGGCGATCTCGCCCAAGGAGTCGCCGCCGCGGACGACGTACTCGATGGCCCGCATCCGCTGGGAGGGGCTGAGCGAGGCGTATTTGCGCATGAAGCGGTCGCGGGTGCCGCGGGGAATTTTAAGCGCGTAGCCCTGGATGTGGGGCGGCGTCATGTCTTGGAGCAGCTCGGAGTTGAGCAGCCGGATCAGGTCGGGATCGACGCCGGCGCACTCGGCGGCGACCTCGAGGTCGGTGGCCGAGCTCATCTTGACCTTCTCGTAGTCGATCGGGACCTGATACTCGACCTCGCGGAAACCGTAGCGCGACGGGTTCTTGCTGATCATCGCGGCGGCGATGATCTTGGGCACGTAGTCCTTGGTCTCTTGGCGGAGGTAATTGCCTTCGACCATGTCCCAGAAATTGGTGCCGTGGCGGTTGATCGCGTTGCGGACCTTGCCGGCGCCGGCGTTGTAGGCGGCGAAGGCCAGGTACCAATGGCCGAATTCGTCGTAGAGGTCCTTCAGGTGCTGGGCGGCGGCGTGGGTCGACTTCTCGATGTCGCGCCGCTCGTCGACGTAATAATCGACGTTGAGCCCGTACATCGCGCCGGTCGACTTGATGAACTGCCAGGGACCGACCGCCGAGGCCCAGCTGGCGGCCCGGGTATTGAATCCGCTCTCGATCATGCTGAGGTAGACGATGTCGCTAGGCACGCCGTACTTCTTGAGCACCGAATGCATGTAAGGAATGAAGCGGCCGGAGCGGGCCAGGTAGCGAGCGAAATGGCCGCGGCCCCTGCCGGTGAAATAGTCGATCCACTTTTGGACGTACCGATTGTCGGTCATCGGGATGTCGTAGCTGCCGCTGGCGATGCTGTGCTTCCCGTAGTGGACGCCGGTTCCGCTGCGATGGCCGAGCGAGTCGTAGATGACGTCTTCGAGGCTGGCGTCCTCGTCCTCGGTGACGGCCTGGCCGCGGCGGGAGTTGTTGCCTTCGACGGCGATGTCCGAATACTTTTTGGCTTTATGGTGCGAGGACTTGGCTTGCTTGGGCGAGGATCCGCAGGCGCCGATCAGAAACACGAGGAGCAGGATAGGTAAAGCTAAACGTCGCATCGGGCCTTTCAAAGCAAATGCCCCGCGGCGGCGAAAAGACCGCCGCTTTGAAGATATGGATGTTACCCAAAATGGTCTGTTTTATAGGAAGGGCCTGGTCCAAGGCCGCTTTCCCGCTTAACGCCCAAGATGAAAAAAGATTTTCAGCTCGATCGAATTTTATATACGCCCATTAAAAATCGAGTGTCAAACCCTTTGGACCTACGGCGGATTTTTTCAAATCCGTATTTTTTATTATCCATATTTTGAGGGTGGTGTTGTGAAAAAAATCGGCTTCGAAACAAAATTTTGTACGAGAACCGGCGATCGAAGCGGCTATCGAATTTTTTTCCAATTATTTTAAGAGCTTAAAAAGCAAATGGACCGCGGCTCGTCCCCAGCCCACCGCTGGCGAAAAATTTTTCAAATTCCAAGCCCGCAATATTTCGTCGCTTTTGTCGGAGGGCGAAATTCGGCAAAACGATTTTTTTGACAGACCACAATATCTTGTGGTGTTTAAGGGGGGCCACCACAATAGACTGTGTATAAACCTGTGAAAAGTTTGTGGATAGCTCGATGGAGGAACGAGGGATGCGGCTGTCGGCGGTAAAAAAAGACCTTTCGGGACGTAGCCCTTCTTCCTCCGCGGCGCCGGCCTTCGACCGCCAGCGCTTGGTGCAGGAGCTCCTCTCGCTGGGCAATGCCCGGATCGACCAAGCCGTCGCCGAGAGCATCAGCGAGCAAGTCGAGGCCGAGCTCAAGCGCCGCAACGTCCCCAGCGTCTCGCCCGAATTGGTCAGCGAGCTGGTTCAATTCAAGCTCGAGGAGCTGGGCCTGATCGAGATCCGCCGCCGGCGCTCCCGCCGGACCCCGCTGGTCGACCCCGAGATCACCGTCACTCCCCATCCCCAGCCCGAGTATTCCGACGCGACTCCGACCCTGACCGCCGGCTCGCCCCTGGTCGGCTCCCTGGCCCAAAAGATCGAGAAGGCCGAGCTCAAGACCTTGGAGAAATTTTTGGCTCCGACCGAGGCGGCCCGCTCGAACCGGCCCACCGCGCCGCTGCCGCCCAAGGCCAACCTCAAAATTTCGAACCGCAGCCTGCAGAAACTGGTCGCCACGATCGAGGGCCCGATGGGCCGCGAGGCTGAAGCCGTCGCCACCGCCCGGCTCGAAGCGGTCTTCGAGGACGTGGCCAAGCTGGCCGCCGGCGTTCAAGCCGAGGTCGAGTCGATTCCGGCCGCGACCTTGGCGGTCCAGTTTTTCAACTCGCTGGCCAACCAAGAGTTCTACCCCCACCATCCCCTGCTCTTGGATTTTCTGGGACCTCGTTCCGAAGCCGCCGACTCGCCGGTCGAGATCGCTCTGGTCGAGGAGACCTCGCTGCGAGCGGCCGCGCTGCGCCAAGCCGCCAAGGCCTGGAAGGACGGCCAGGAAGTTTGCTTCGTCCTGCCCCAAGGCCAAACGGTGGGCTGGACCGGCGAGGATTTCGAGCGCTTCCTCGACAAGGCCGAGAAGACCATCCTCGAGCTGCCCGAAGGCAGCGAGATGCCGCGGCGGGTCGCCTTCCGCCTCCGCCTCGACGATCCCCGGGCCCTCGACTTCGCCCGCCGGGCCCTGCCCGGGAAGTACTATCCGAAATTCGCCTTCGATTGGCTTTTGCCCGAGGAAGCTTCCTTCGGCGATTCGACCGCCGAGCTTCTCGACGAAGTTTTAAAAGTGACCTGGAAGAAAAGCGAGCCGAGCCTGGTCTTTTCCGCCAAGGCCTGTGGTGCCCCCGATCTCTCCCGCCTCGGATTTCCGGAGGCCGCCCGTCCCGGCGGCGCTCCCGCGCTAAGCCCCCCCGGAGAAGCCCCGCTCGGCTCGCTTAATTTATCGATCATCGGTTCCGGCGGCGACGTCGATTGGGCCAAGCTGCGGCGGATGACCCGCAGCGCGGTCCGCTTCCTCGATGGCCTGGCCGCCGGGCCCCGAGCCATCGGCCTCGGAGCCATGGGTTTCGCCGAGCTACTGGCCAAGCTCGGCATCCCTTACGACAGCGAAGCCGCCGTCGATCTGGCCGAGAAAATCGCCCGCTTTATGAAACAGGAAGCCGGCCTGGCCGTCCAAGCGATGGCCGAGGAATCGGGCCGGCCCTTGAGCTACTCGGCTCTCTTGAACTTCCAAGCCGAACCCCGGCTGGCCGAGCTGGCCGAGGTCAGCCCCGGCTTTCAACCGCTCGATCGCCTGATCGAAGACGGCAAAGTCACGCCGCTGGTCCGGCAGATCGCCGAACGGCGCAAGGTTTGGAGCCCTCAGGTCGAGTCCGAGCTGCTGCATTGGGGAAGCCTGCGGCGCTCGCCTTCGGCGCCCAAGCCGCTGCGCCGGCTCTTCGCCAGCCAACAAGAGATCGACGCCGAATGGGTCTTGCGGGTGAAGGGCGCCTTGGAGCGGCACAGCGACGCCTACGCTTGGACTTCGCCGGCGCTCGACGAGGAGATCGACCTCCAAGAGCTGAAAGCCCGCTTGGCCCAACTGCGGGTCTACGGCCTCCGCGCCTTCCGCCTTTCGCAAAATCCCGATTTCGAAATTCTCGAAGAGGTCGAAGCTCCGACCCTCGAGGCCGAGCCGGAAGCCGAAACCGCGGTCGAACCGCTGGAGCTGGAGACAGCTCCGCGAGCCGACGAGGCCATCGCCGCCGAAGCCGTCGCGGCTTCGCTGGCCTTGACTTTGGAGGAGTTGGCGGCTGAAGCGGGCTCCGAGCTTGACGCCGACGCTCTACCTCCCCCTGACCCCCTCCTGACAAAGGAGGGGGAAGAAGAAGAGGAGGAGAAAACCGAGCTATTGATCGACTTGATCGCCGAGCCCGAGGCGCCGGCCCTGCCGGCCGATTCGCTGGCCGCGGCCATCTTGGGCATCGGCGAGACGCCGGCGCCCCAGCCCAGCATCCGGCCGCGGGAACGGCCCGAGGTGCTGCAAGCCAACACCCGGATCATCCAGACCGGCTGCGGACCGCTCCACGTCAGCTTTGCCCGCGACGCCCAGGGCCCCTACGAGGTCCGAGCCCAGCTCGGCCAGCCCGGCACCTGTGCCCACACTCAGACCGAGGCGATCTCGCGCTTGATCAGCCTGGCCTTGAGCAGCGGCATCGACCAGCGGCTGGTCTATGAGCAGATCCGCGGCATGCGCTGCGAGACCAGCACCTACGACCGCGGCGAGCGCATCCTCGGCTGCGTCGACGGCATCGCCAAGGTCTTCGAGCGCGAATCCAACCTCGGCGTCGAGGAGCCGACCTTCTCCGGCTTCGAGGACGAGGAAGAAATCACCGCCGTCACCCGGCGCGAAGATTTGATCTGAACGATTTGGACCTGGAAGAGGAAAGGGGGAATCCCGATGGGGGTTCCCTCTTTCTATTTTGACAACAAATGCTCGGCCCCGGCGATCAAAAAGGATGCTCCAATTTCTCTTACCGATCGTCGGCCTAGGCGCGATCTTCCTTTCCGGCTGCTCGAATGAGAAGCCCGATGCCCAGAAACCTGAACATGATTCCAAGCCTAAGCGTCCGCGCGTCGGCGACGAGGTCAAAGCTTTGCCGTTGCAGGCTCACAAGCTGGGCGACTATTTCGTCAGCGACGAAAATGGCGACAAACAGTTGGATTCCGGCGACCTGATTTTCCGAAAAAATGCGGCCAAACGTTCCTACTCGGTCCTCGACCAGAATTCGGCCGAGATTCGGGCATTCATGAAAGGCTTGGGCCACTGCCCGGAAAGGCCCTTGCGCTTCGACGGCGGCGTCTACGCCTATCTGGAGGTTACCGAATTGCCGAACGTCAAGCTCACGGCCTTCGTCGCTGAATCAGCCCCTTCTTTGCTGATTTCTGAATACGAAATAGCCAAGGAATATGCTCGAGCGAACAATCTTGAGTTCTCCGGGAGGTCCCACCTCTACTATATCCAACAGGGCCTCCAAACA
The DNA here is from genome assembly GCA_035281585.1 of bacterium. Lineage (NCBI taxonomy): Bacteria > bacterium. The sequence goes on along the minus strand of DATEDP010000133.1, from coordinate 36,369 downwards.
GACTATTTGGATTTCCAATGTCCTGCTTTCCCTTCCTTCAAGGCTTATCTTCGATGGGGCTGCCCGCCTCGATTGGACGAAGAGCTGGAAAATTGCCGCACGATCGCCGCCGGTTTGAAGACTTATGCCGAAATCGACAAATCTTCCGATATCACCAGGATGGAAGCGTGGGCGCTTTACCTCAAGGAGAAGCAAGCGGAGCTCAAGATCCCGAATCGCTGCGGATCGCTTTTCGGTTGGTGACCCGCAAAGCTCGAGCCGTTAAGAAGCGGTCGAAGCCTTGCCTGCCGATGGCAAGGTGAAGCAAAAGCGCGAGCCCTTCCCCGGAACGCTTCGGGCCGTGATGGTCCCGCCGTGGCGCTCCACGATCTTGCGGCAGACCGCCAGGCCGATGCCGCTGCCCTCGAAGGCCGAATGGGGGTTGAGCCGGGTGAAGGGCTTGAAGATCTGCTCGGCGTACTTCTCCTCGAAACCGATCCCGTTGTCCTCGACCTCGATCTCGCAAAATCTCCCCTCCAGAACCCGGCCCGAAACCTTGACCAGGGGAGCGACCCCGGGCCGGCGAAACTTCAAGGAATTGGCGATGAGGTTCTGAAACAGACGGCGGACCTGGAAGGGGTCGGCCGAGACGTCGGGCGCGGCCGCGACCTCGAGGCGACCGCCGCTCTCGTTCAAGCGGTATTCGAGGTCGGCCGCGAGCTCGGCCAGGAAAGGCTTCAGCTCGATCCGCTCCATCGGGCCCTTGCGCAAGCCGATCCGCGAATACTCCAAGAGATCGTCGATGAGCCGTTGCATCCGCAAGGCCGACCTTTGCATGCGGAGCAGGAGATCGCCGCCCTTTTCCTCGAGCTCGGCGGTCTTCATGCCGTTCAATCGGTCGACAAAGGCGATGATCGAATGGAGCGGCTCCTGCAGGTCGTGGGAGGCGACGTAGGCGAAACTCTCCAGCTCCTGGTTCGACCGCTCGAGCTCCTGGGTTTTTTCATGCAGGGCCGCCTCGGCCCGATGCCGGGCGGCGGCGGTGTAGGCCAGCGAGACCATATCGGCCACCGAAGTGGCGAATTCCTGATCCTCCGGCGACCATTCGCGCTTCTCGCCGACGTGCTCGTGACAGAGGATGCCGACGACTTTTCCTTCCAGGCGGACCGGCACGTCCATCATCGAGGAGATGCCTTGGGGCTTGAGATAGCCTTCGGCAAACTCCGAGGTCCGCGGGTCGTTGACGGCGTCCTCGGCCGGCAGGATCCGGCTTTCCTCGAGGGCCTGGAAATATCTGGGATAATCCTTGGCGTAGAGGACGGTTCCGCGCAGGTGTTGGTCTTCCTGGAGCAGGTACAATTCCTCGCAGACGATCGCGCTGCGCTCGGGGTTGAAGAGCCAGATGCCGACCCGCTGGACCTCCAGGCTGTGGGCATCCAATTCGGTGATCTTGGTGAGGGAGCGGCCCAAATCGCGCCAGTCGGATTTGGCGAGGTCTAAAAGGACGGGTTGATAGCGTAAGGTCTTGGCCATTCCTTACTCCGATGCAAGGCATTCTAGACGATGGGAGCTCCTTCGCCCAGTGTTTCGGGAATCCCCAGCGGCCTAGCCACTTGGGGGTCCCGGACTTTCCAAATCCAGCCGTCATAGATGAAATGAAGGAAGCTGCTCCCGACGATGTACCACTGCAAGGTGCCCTTGGAGATGAGGCGCCAGGGCAGGAAGAACAGTCCCATCGCCACCAGGAAGATCCCGAAGCTCAAGGCCTGGCGGCTCACCGCCTTGGCCATCCAGGAGGAGCCGGGCGCCCGGGCCCGGTATTTCCGGCCGGCGAAGATGTAGACGAAGGCCAGGTACTCGATCGCGTGGGAGAAGCCGAAGACCGCGTAGCCGACTAGGAAATCATAGAGGAAGGCGGCGTAGAGGGCGAGAATGCTCAGCAGGAAGAGGTTCTTGGGCCAATGGAAGCGCCCGCGGGCCGACCATTCGGCCTTGAGATAAAGCAAGGTCACGGCCAGCGCGAGCGCCAGGGCCAGCCAAGCGACGTAAGGCAGGAAGGGAAAGACCGGCTGCAGAAGATTCTTGAGAATTCGGCCGGCTGAGCTGAGCTTGGCCGCCCGCCGCTCGATCGCCGGCGAAGCGGCGCAGGCGAAGAAGAGGAAGGCGAACCAGGAAAAGACCATCGCCTTGTCGAGGCGGGCGCTGCCGTAGCCGGCCTTGCGCGAGTAGATCCGGAGGATCCCCATCTTCTGCATCAGGGTGTGATAGATCGTCCAGGCCACGCTGACGAAAACCAAGGCGGTGAAGAGCGGCCGGATCGGCTTGGCTGGGGTCGGCTCGATGTAGAGCAAGGTCGCCGCCGTCAGCAGGAGAAAGAAAATCGGCAGCCCGATGTAGGCGCCGCGGCGCCGGGAAAATTGCTCGGGATCGGCGTAAACCAGCGGCAGCGTCAAATGGCGATGGGAAAAGTTAACGAACAAGACGAAGACCAGCAGGATCGGCCAAACCGTGCCCTTCATCCCGGCCTTCTCGGCCCAGACGTAGGCCAGAAAAACCGGAATCCAGCCGAAGCCGAAAAAGGTCAAGTCGATCGCCGGCGAGCCGATCCAATCGCGCGAGGGTATGGCGGCCTTAGCATCCAATTTCGAAATACCTCTCCAAGGCTGGACCGAGACCGACCCGAACCTTGGCCAGCAATTCGCTTCGGTCCCGGGCCTTTTCGAGATGGCCCAAGACTCCCCAGATCGGAACCCGGCTCCGCTCGGCCAAGAGCTCGACGTTGTGACGGGCCGAGGCGTCCATTTCCTTGGCGACGCCATTGAAGACCAAGCCGGCGACCTCGAGGCCCCGCCGCTCCAAGGCTTCCAAGGTGAGCAGCGAATGGTTCACCGTGCCCAGGGCCATCCGGGCCACGACCAAGACCGGCAGCTTCATGGCGGCGATCAAGTCGGAGACCTCCCGGTTTGGAGCCAAGGGCACCCGCAAACCGCCGGCCCCCTCCACCAAAACCCAGCGATGCAAGAGCTCGAGCCGGTGGAAATTCTCCAGGATCCGGTCGAAGGAAATCTCCACCCCTTCGAGCCGGGCGGCCAGGCCCGGGGCCAAGGGCGGCTCGAAGGCGTAAGTGTTGATCAAATCCAAATCGTCGGCCAGCGGGATCGTCTTTTTCAAGAAGACCGAATCGCTCTCCGGCGAGCCCGAAAGGCAGCCGCTCTCCACCGGCTTCATCGCCGCGACGTCGAGGCCCCGCTCCTTGAGGTAGGCCGCGATCCCGGCGGTGACCAGGGTCTTGCCGACGCCGGTGTCGGTGCCGGTGATGAAGAGGCCGGCCATCTAAAATCCCTCCAGCGCCCGGAGCAATCGGACCAAATCCGCGGGCTCGTGGAAGGCGCTCAGCGTGACCCGGAGCCGGGCGCTGCCCTCGGCCACGGTGGGCGGGCGGATCGCGCTGACCCAGAGGCCTTGTTCGAACAAAGCTCGGCTCGCTTGCAGGGCTTTTTCGGAGCTTCCGACGATGATCGGCAGGATCGGCGATTCCAGCGGGCGGCCCGCCGCTTGGACCTGCTCGATGTTTCGCCACAGGCCTTGGCGGAGCTCGGGCTTGGCGCCGACCAAGCGCAAAGCTTCCAAGGCCGCCTCGGCCAAGGCCGGCGGAAGCGCCGTCGTGTAGATGAAGGGGCGAGCTCGATTGACGAGATAATCGATCAAGACCCGCGGCCCGGCGACGTAGGCGCCGAAGCAGCCCAGGGCCTTGCCCACGGTGCCCATCTGAATGACGCGATCTTTGCCGCGTGGATCGCGGCGAAAAGCTTCGAAGCAGCCGGCGCCGCTCGGGCCGAAGATCCCGGTGGCGTGAGCCTCGTCGAGATAAAGCCAGGCGTCGAGCTCGGCCGCCAAGGCGAGCAGGCCGTCGAGCGGCGCCCGGTCGCCGTCCATCGAGAAGACCGTTTCGGCGGCGATGAGAAACTGACCGTTTTTACCCTGGGCCCGGGCTCGGACCATCTTCTCGCGCAAATCGTTCAAATCGTTATGGCGATAGAGCAAACGTTCCGCTTTGGAAAGGCGGAGGCCGTCGATCATCGAGGCGTGGTTCAGCTCGTCGGAGAAAACCAGGTCGCCTTCGCCGAGCAGGCAGCTCAAGGCCCCCAAGTTGGCGTGATAGCCGGAATTGAAGAGCAAGGCGGCCTCGGTTCCCTTGAACTCGGCCAAGGCCCGTTCCAAATCGTGAAAGGGCTTCAGCGAGCCATTGACCAAGCGGGAGGCGCCGGAACCGGTGCCCCAGCGCTCGATGCCGCGGGCGAAGGCGGCCTTCAGCTCCGGCGAAGCAGCCAAGCCTAAATAATCGTTGGAGGAGAAATTGAGGTATTCGCGTCCGCCTTGGCGCAGGATGCGGCCTTGGGGACTCGCGACTTCGCGGAGACCGCGCAGCCGGCCTTCCGACTCCAGCTCAGCCAGCTTGTTTTGGAGTCTCTGCAAGCTCACGGGCGGCCTTTCCCTTGCGATGGGGGCTGACCGGAACCAGGCCCAAATCGCGGATCAGTTGGAGGTCCTGCTCGGGGCTGCGGCCTTGGGTGGTGAGATAGTTGCCGAGCATGGTGCCGCTGGCGCCGGCGTCGAACATCAGCTCTTGGAATTCCTTCATGTTGACCTCGCGGCCGCCGCAGACGAAGAGCTCCTTGTCGGGCATGGCCAGGCGAAGGACCGCGATGATCTTCAGGCAATCGAGCGGCGTCAGGTCGTGCTTGTCGGCCAGCGGGGTGCCCGGCCGCGGATTCAAGAAATTGATCGGGATCGAATCGGGATCGATGTCCTTCAGCTGGAAAATGAACTCGACCCGCTGCTCCAGGCTTTCGCCCATGCCGAAGATGCCGCCGCAGCAAACTTGGAAACCCAGCTCCTTGGCGTGCTTGACGGTGGCGACCTCGTCTTCCCAGCTGTGGCTGGTGACGATATTGGGAAAGTAGCTCTTCGCCGTCTCGATGTTGTGATGGTAGTTGATCATCCCGGCTTCTTTGAGGCGGAGGAGATCTTCACGGCTCATCAGGCCCAAGGAAGCGCAGGTCTCGACCTGGGTCTGCTGGCGGATCTGGGTGATGGCATCGACCATCGTGTCGAGCTCCTTCGCCTTGGTCATCCCGCGGCCGCTGGTCACGATGGAGAATTCGGTGGCGCCGTAGCCCTCGGCTTCCTTGGCCGCCGCCAGGATCTTCTCGGCACTCATCAGCGGGTAGACCGGCGCCTGGGCTCCTTTGTAGGAATTGGATTGGGCGCAAAAGCTGCAGCTCTCGACGCAGGCCCCGCTCTTGGCGTTGACGATCGAGCAGAAGCTGATCTCGTTGGCGAAATGGGCCTCGCGGAGGGCCTTGGCCTTCGGCATGACGGTCGCGAAAAATTCGGCCTCCTCCATCGCCATAATGCGGCGGGCCTCTTCGACATCGATGCCTTTCGATTGGGATTCCATGAAAAACCTCGGTGGCTTTACTAAAACAGGCCGGGGGCCTCTGGCAACGGCTTTCCGCCCTCTGGTTTGACAAGGCCCGGAAAATCCCCTAGCTTGCCTAACCCCGCAAGGCTGGACTTGCTCCAGCCGCGCAGCAAATTCAGAGAATTTGCGGAGTAAAAATGTCCCGCAAGGCTAAAATCGTTAGAAACACCAAGGAAACCCAGATCACGGTCGAGCTCAACGTCGACGGCTCCGGGAAGTACAAGGTCGACACCCCGATCCCCTTCCTCAACCACATGATGGAAGCCTTCGCCAAGCACGGGCTCTTCGACCTGACGCTGAAGGCCAAGGGCGACGTCCATGTCGACCTCCACCACACCGTCGAGGACGTCGGCATCGCCTTGGGCGAGGCCTTCAAGAAGGCGATCGGCGACAAGAAAGGCATGAAGCGCTACGGCCACTTCACCCTGCCGATGGACGAGGTTTTGACCACGGCGGCGGTGGACTTCGCCGGCCGGCCCTGCCTGATCTACCAGTCCAAGCTCAAGACCGGGCGGATCGGGACCTTCGACGTCGAGCTGGTTCCCGAGTGGTTCCAGGGCTTTACCAACGCGGCTCTGATCAACCTCCACGTTCAGGTCTGGTACGGGCGCAACCGCCATCATATCGTCGAGTCGATGTTCAAGGCCCTGGCCAAGGCGGTCGACATGGCGACCCAGCTCGATCCCCGAGTCAAGGGCGTGCCCTCGACCAAGGGCACCTTGTAAGAGAATCCAATGATCGCGATCATCGACTACGACATGGGCAACCTTCGCAGCGTCTCGAAGGCCGTCGAGCACGTCGGCGGCAAGGCCAAGATCACCCGCGACCCCAAGGCCCTGACCAAGGCCGACAAGGTCATCCTGCCGGGCGTCGGCGCCTTCCGCGACTGCATCGGCAATCTGAAGGAATATGGTTTGGCCGAGCCGGTGAAGGAGTTCATCGCTTCGGGCCGGCCCTTTCTCGGCATCTGCGTCGGCATGCAGCTTCTGGCCGATGAAAGCGAAGAAGGCGGGCGCTATGAAGGCCTCGGCGTCATCCCCGGCAAAGTGCGCCGCTTTCCGGCCGATTCCGGCTTGAAGGTGCCGCACATGGGTTGGAACCAGCTCAAGCTGAAGGGTTCGCCGACCTTGCTGAAGGGTTTGGACGAGGAATTCGTCTACTTCGTTCACAGCTATTACGTCGAGCCGGCCAAACCCAAGGGCCTGGTGGCGGCGACCTCGGACTACGGCCAAACTTTCGCGGCCGCGCTGGAGAAGGACAATATTTTCGCCACCCAATTCCACCCCGAGAAGTCCCAAAAAGTGGGGCTCAAGATTCTGGAGCGCTTCGTCAAGCTATGATCGTTTTCCCGGCCATCGATTTGAAAGACGGCAAGGCCGTGCGGCTGCGCCAAGGCGACTATGACCAAGTCACGGCTTATTCCGACGATCCGCTCTCGCTGGTCCGTCAATTCAAGGACGAGGGCGCGGAATGGATCCACGTCGTCGACCTCGACGCCGCCAAGGCCGGAAGGCCGGTCCACTTGGAATTGATCGCTCGGATGGCCCGCGAAGCCGGTCCGCTCCATCTGCAAGTCGGCGGCGGGATCCGGACGGTCGAGGCCGCCGACGCCTACTTCGCCGAGAACGTCTCGCGAGTCGTGGTCGGCACCAAGGCGGTCCAAGATCCGGGATTCTTAAAGGAGTTGGGTGAGGCTCATCCCAAGCGACTCGCTCTAGGCCTCGACACCAAGGCCGGCAAGATCGCGGTCCAGGGCTGGACCGAGACGACCGGCTTGAGCGTCGCCGATTACCTTAAAAGCGCGCCGCTCGAGGGCGTCCACTCGCTGATCTTCACCGACATCGCTCGCGACGGGATGCTGACCGGCCCCAACCTCGAAGCCTTGAAAGAGGTGCTGAAAGTCACCGAGCTGCCGGTCATCGCCTCCGGCGGCATTTCCTCGCTCGAGGACATCCGTTCTTTGGTCGAGCTGGAGGATTGTAAGCTGCTCGGTGTGATCACCGGCAAGGCGATTTACGAGAACAAATTCTCGTTGAAAGACGCGATCAACATCGCGAAGAGCTGATATGCTGACCAAACGCATCATCCCCTGCCTCGACGTCAAGGACGGCCGAGTCGTCAAGGGAACCCAATTCTTGAACCTCGTCGACGCCGGCGATCCGGTCGCGGTGGCCGAGGAGTACGAGCGCCAAGGCGCCGACGAGCTGACCTTCCTCGACATCACCGCCAGCCATGAGCGGCGCAAGATCATCCTCGACGTCGTCGAGCGCACCGCCGACCATTGCTTCATGCCGGTCACCGTCGGCGGCGGCATCCGCGAGCTTCAGGACATCCGCAACCTGCTCAACGCCGGCGCCGACAAGGTCTCGATCAACACCGCGGCGGTCCAGGACCCCGAATTCGTCCGCCGGGCCGCCGACAAGTTCGGCAGCCAGTGCATCGTCGTCGCGGTCGACGCCAAGCGGGCCCTCCAAGGCTGGGAAGTCTTCATCCACGGCGGCCGAACCCCGACCGGCCTCGACGCCCCGCTCTGGTGCCATAAGATGGAAAAATTCGGCGCCGGCGAGATCCTGCTCACCAGCATGGACCGCGACGGCACCAAGGCCGGCTACGACATCGCCCTGCTCAAGGCCGTGGCCGAGCAAGTGACGGTGCCGGTGATCGCTTCCGGCGGCGTCGGGACGATGGAGGACATCTACCAAGGTTTGACCGAGGGCCGGGCCGACGCCGCCCTCGCCGCCTCGATCTTCCACTTCAAGGAGCTGACGGTCCAAGGCGTGAAAGACTATTTGAAAGAGAAAGGCGTGCCGGTTAGGGATTGAACAGGAAGTGAAGCCATGAACTACGACAAAATCATCGACCAACTCAAATTCGACGACAAGGGCCTGATTGCGACCATCCTCCAAGATCACGAGAACGGCGAAATCCTCATGTTCGCCTTCATGAACCGGGAATCGCTCAAGGCCACCCTCGAAACCAAGCTCGCGACTTACTGGTCGCGCTCCCGCCAGAAGCTCTGGGTCAAGGGCGAGTCCAGCGGCCACACCCAGGAGGTGAAAGAGATCTACTTCGACTGCGACAAGGACGCCCTGCTGATCAAGATCAAGCAGAACGTCGCCGCTTGCCACACCGGCTATCGCAGCTGCTTCTTCAACAAGATCGAGGGCGACCAGGTGAAGGAAGTCGGTGAGAAATTGTTCGAGGAAGAAAAGGTGTATAAGAAGTAATTCCCCCCTTTGAAAAAGGGGGGCCAGGGGGGATTTAAAAGCCGCCGCACAAGCGAAGCATCGGCTGCTGCATTTCAATCCACCGCTTCAAATCTCCCTCGATCCCCCTTTTTCAAAGGGGGAGGAAAGAAGGCGCCAGATGGATTCCTGCATCTTCTGCAAGATCGCCAAGAAAGAGATCCCGGTCACCCCCCTCTTCGAAAATGAAAGGGTCCTGGCCTTCGCCGACCTCCATCCCCAGGCTCCGATCCACCTCCTGATCATTCCCAAGGCCCACTATTCCAACCTGAATGAGATCCCCGAGGGCGAGCTCCAGGTGGTCGAGGAAATGCACCGGGCGGCCCGCCACCTGGCCGCCGAAAAGGGCATTCAGGAACGGGGCTACCGCCTGGCCATGAACGTCAATCCCGAGGGCGGCCAGACCGTCTTCCACGTCCACCTACACCTGCTGGGAGGCCGCCAAATGGGCGGTTCCCTGGTCGGCTAATGAGGGCTTGACTTAGGTCTCCACCCCCCATATACCCTCCGCCTCTTGGCCGCTTTCTCCGGCTTGCCAGCCCCGGGGGAAATGAGCTATAAAGGTCTGAATCTAAAAGGAAATTCGAGGTCTTCATGCCCGGCATTCAAATTCGTGAAGGGGAATCTTTCGAAGCTGCCATGCGGCGCTTCAAGAAGCAGTGCGAGAAGGCGGGAATTCTTTCCGAAGTCCGCAAGCGCGAACACTACGAGAAGCCCAGCATCAAGAAGAAACGCAAGGCCGTCGCCGCCCGCAAACGGGCCGTCAAGAAGCAGTACCGCGATTAAAGTACGAAAATTTTGCCAGCATCGTGACCCCGGAGCGATCCGGGCGTCGCGTATTTCATCATCACCATGCCGCTCTATCAGGACATTGAAAATCAGTTGAAGGAAGCGATGAAGGCCCGGGAGCAGGACCGCCTGATGTTCCTCCGCAACATCAAGTCGGTCCTGAAGAACAAGGCCATCGACGCCCGCCGCGATTTGAGCGACGACGAGGTGATCCAAGCCCTCTCGACCCTGGCCAAGCAGCGCCGGGAATCGATCGAAGCCTTCAAGAGCGGCGGCCGCCAGGATCTGGTCGACAAGGAATTGGCCGAGCTCAAGGTGATCGAAGAATTTTTGCCGCAGCAGCTCTCGGCGGAGGAGCTCGAAAAGCTCGTCCGCGAGGCCATCGCCGAAACCGGCGCCCAGGGCGCCAAGGACATGGGCAAGGTGATGAAAGCGCTCATGCCCAAGACGACGGGGCGCACCGATGGCAAGGCGCTGAGCGAGAAGGTGAAGAATTTACTAGCTGGATAGCGCTAACCCTGACCGGTGGGGGTTGAAGGGGGAGGAGGTAACTCCCCCTGGGCTTTAGCCAGTCCGGACTTGCTCCGGGCTGGCGAATCATCGGCAAGGCGCTGAGCGAAAAAGTAAAAGCTTTGTTGGGATGAGAATTCACCATCGGACCTGGTGAAAAACAAAACAACCGAGGTGTGGCCCTTGTTTTCGGAAGAACAACTCTCTGAGATCCGAGAACGAATTTCGATCGTCGAATTCATCGGCGAGCAGGTCCAACTAAAGAAGGCCGGCAAAAACTACAAAGGCCTCTGCCCCTTTCACCAAGAGAAATCGCCCTCTTTCATCGTCAGCCCCGAGCGCGACACCTTCCACTGTTTCGGCTGCGCCACCGGCGGCAACGTCTTCCATTTCCTGATGAAGCTCGAAAGCTTGAGCTTCCCCGAGGCCGTCGAGCGGCTGGCCGAGCGGGCCGGCGTGGCGGTGGCCTCCAGCGGCCCGGCCGATCCGGCGGCCAAGCAGCGCCGCGAAACCGGCCTCGAGGTCCTGCGCCAGGCCGCCTGGTACTACCACTGCTATTTGAAGAACCTGCCCAAGAACCACGAGGCTTGGGCCTATTTGGCCAAGCGCCAGATCCCGGAATCGGCGGTCGAGGCCTTCCACATCGGCTATTGCCCGACCCAGGAGTCGGGCCTGGCCGGCCGGCTCGAGGCCAAGGGCCTGCCCCGCGAGATCCTGGAGAAATACTCGCTCTATCGCGGTCGCCGCGAGTTTTTCCGCGGCCGCCTGATCTTCCCGATCTTCCGCCACGACAAGAAAGCGGTGGGCCTGGGCGGCCGGCTCTTCCACGAAAAGGACGAGGGGCCCAAGTACCTCAACTCGCCGGAGTCGGAGTTTTTCAAGAAGGGCGAGCTCTTCTACGGCTTTCATCTGGCCAAAAACGAGCTCAAGCGGAAGAACCAAATCCTGCTGGTCGAGGGCTACCTCGACGTCATCACTCTCCATGTTCACGGCTTTGCCCAGGCCATTGCCCCCCTGGGAACGGCCCTCACGCCCCATCACGCCAAGTCGCTCCAGCGCCTGGGCGCTGAAATCGTTCTGCTTTTCGACGGCGACCAGGCCGGCGAGGAAGCCAGCCTCCGGGCCTTGGACGTGCTCTTGGCCCAGGGGGTGATCCCCCAAATCGTCCGGCTGGAGGGCGGCGAAGACCCCGATTCCTACCTGCGTCGTTACGGCCGTTTGGCCTTCGAAAAAAAGCTCGCCGAGCGGAGAAACCTTTTGGAAGAACTCATCGATAAGTGGGCAGCTTCGGTGGGGCGAGGGCCCGCGGCCTTGGAACAAAAGGGCCGGGCGGCTCGCCGGCTGATGGCTTTGATAGAAAAGATTCCCGATTCCATCGTTCAAAATCTCTATCGACGCCGTTTGGCGGAGTGTTTCGACATGCCCGAGGAATGGCTCCATGCCCCGGCGGCCCGGCCGGCTTTACGCCGTTCGGGGCCGGTCAAGCCGTCGCCGTCGCCGGCCAGGGCCTTCAGCGGCCTGCCCGAGGAGGAGGCTCTGCTCGAAATCTGGCTGAAATTCCCGGTACTTCGGGAAGACATCCTCCAGGCCATCGAGCCCCGGGACTTCTCCGAGGAAAGTCTGGCCGAAACAGCCCGGGCTTTTTGGGAGTTGGCAAAGAGCGAACCTTATGGAAAAACTGGCAGATTCCTCGAAGTCGCCCCACCGGGTTTGCTGACGATTTTGACGGAATTGGCCATGCGGCCCGACGGGATGGACGACGCGGCGACGGCGCGGCGGAGCCTGGACCAGGCCCTGCTTCGCTTCAAAGAACGGCGCTTAAAAGCCGAGCTGCAGGCCTTGCGAAGCCAGGGTCCGGAGATCCATCTACTGCATGAGAAAGTGCAGGCCCTGTCTCAGGTTTTGAAGGATAAAGCGAGGAGCTATGACCAAGGAAAAAACTAACGACATTCAAGGTTTGATCGAGCTCGGCAAGGAACGTGGCTTCCTCACCTACGAAGACATCAACGAGGCCTTGCCCGACGATGTCACCTCGGCCGATCAGATCGACGACGTCCTGAGCGTTTTCGACGAGCTCGATATCGAGATCGTCGAAAAGGAAGAGGACGGCAAGAGCATCGCCGCCAAGGGCAAGAAGAAGGTACCGGCCGCCGTCGCCGCCCGCGCCACCGCGGCCGCCAATAAAGAGGAAAAGGAAGAGGACGACGAAGGCGAGGCCGACGACGAGGGCGACAGCGAAGAAGTCGAGGTCGAAGTCGAGGCCGCCGCCGCGGCCGCCGCCAGCGCCGACTCCTTCGGCAAATCCAGCGACCCGGTGCGGATGTACCTCCGAAAGATGGGCTCGGTGGCCCTGCTCACCCGCGAGGGCGAGGTCGAGATCGCCAAGCGCATCGAGCAGCACGAGGACGACGTCCTGGTCACCCTGATCACCAGCCCCTTCGGCATGAACGAGATCTTGAATCTGGGCGAGAACGTCAAGAAGGCCAAGGTCCGGCTCTCCGACGTGGTCAAGGACGTCGACGACCTGACCCAGGACGAGAACTTCGACGAGGAAGCCTTCCGGGCCCAGATCATGAAGCACTTCGTCAAGTTCAAGACCCTGGCCAAGGAATACGAGCGCCACGCCAAGAAGAGCAAGCAGGCCTCGCTCTCCAAGAAAGCCAAGGAGAACGCCAACAAGGCGGTCGAAGAGTCGAAGCAGAAGCTTTTGGCCAACGTCAAGGAGATCCGCTTCAATCGCAAGGCGATCAACAAGATCATCGACAAGATCAAGGAGATGATCGACCAGATCAACGCCCAGGAAGCGATCATCTCGAGCTATGGCGCCAAGATCGACGAGGCCGATTCCATCGAAGGTCTCGACAAGCTCAAGAAGGCCAAGAAGAGCAGCTACATGATGCGCAAGCTGGCCAAGGACCTCGACGTCTCCAAGGAAGAGGTCGAGAACATGCTCAAGACCGTCCAAGCCGCCGGCCGCAAGGTCAAGATGCTCGAGGAGGAATACGGCTACACCAGCCGAGCCCTCCACGACCTCTTCCACGACATTAAGCGCAACCAGTTCATGGCCGACCGGGCCAAGAGCGAGCTGATCGAGGCCAACCTCCGCTTGGTCGTCAGCATCGCCAAGAAGTACACCAACCGCGGCCTCCAGTTCCTCGACCTGATCCAAGAGGGCAACATCGGCCTGATGAAGGCGGTCGACAAGTTCGAGTACCGCCGGGGCTACAAGTTCTCGACCTACGCCACCTGGTGGATCCGCCAGGCCATCACCCGAGCCATCGCCGACCAGGCCCGGACGATCCGCATCCCGGTCCACATGATCGAGACGATCAACAAGCTGGTCCGGACCTCGCGCTACCTGGTCCAGGATTTGGGCCGCGAGCCCACGCCCGAGGAGATCGCCGAGAAGATGGAATTGCCGCTGGAGAAGGTCCGCAAGGTCCTCAAGATCGCCAAGGAGCCGATCTCGCTCGAAACCCCGATCGGCGAGGAAGAGGACAGCCATTTGGGCGACTTCATCGAGGACAAGAGCGTGATCAACCCCTCGGAGGCGGTGGTCAACATGAACCTCTCCGAGACCACGACCAAGGTGCTGTCGACCCTGACGCCGCGCGAAGAGAAAGTTTTGCGGATGCGCTTCGGCATCGGCGAAAAATCCGATCACACCTTGGAAGAGGTCGGCCGCGATTTCTCGGTCACCCGTGAGCGCATCCGGCAGATCGAGGCCAAGGCGCTGCGCAAGCTCCGCCATCCCTCGCGGGCCAAGAAACTTAAAAGTTTCGTCGACTGGTGATCTTTGTTATAGCTGCGCCATCGGTTTTAGGGCCGATAGCTCAGTTGGTTAGAGCTCCCGGCTCATAACCGGGCGGTCGAAGGTTCGACTCCTTCTCGGCCCACTTATTAGGATTTACTTTGAACGATGGGGGTTGAAGGGGGAGGCGTTAACTCCCCCTGGGCTTTAGCAAGCTCGGACTTGCTCCGAGCTTGCGAATAAACCTCCCGGCTCATAACCGGGCGGTCGAAGGTTCGACTCCTTCTCGGCCCATTTTTGAAAAATGAATTAAAGGACTCCATGAAAGACCACATGCAGCGACTGGCTCAAACCGTCAGCATCGCTCAAGAGATTCAGAACATCAAAGACGACCTGGAGGAGCTCCCCGCCAAGGTCCGTCAACTCGAGGGCGAGCTCGAAGCTCTCGACGCCCAATACCAGCAAAAGAAAGCGGCCTTGGAAAAGGCCGAAGGCGAAGTCAAGCGCCACAAATCCGACATCGAAGGCGACGGCGCCACGCTCAAGGTCAAGGAAGAGCGGCTCCACGGCATCAAGACCACCAAGGAATATCAGGCGGTCCTCAAGGAAATTTCCACCGGCAAGACCTCGATCAAGGATCGCGAGGCCGCGATCGTCAAGCTCCTCGGCGACGCCGAGGCCTTGAAGACCGAGGTCGCGCCGCTCGAAAGCCGCCGCCAGGAATTAGCGGCCGCCGTCGAGCAGGAGCGGGGCCAGATCCAAGGCAAGCTCGACGAGCTCAAGCAGCGGCTCGGCGGTCTCGAGACTCAACTCAACGAGCAACTTTCCTCCCTGCCGGAGGATATTCGTCATAAATACATCCGCATCCAAGCCAAGCGCCAGCCGCCGGCCGCCAAGCTGGTCGAAGGCACCTGTCAGGAATGCTTCATGAGCGTGCCGCCGCAGCTCTATATCGAAATTCGGAAGACCTTCGAAATTCAGTCTTGCCCGAATTGCCATCGCTTATTGTTCTTAGAGTTTTAATCTCGCCCGGACCGCGAGAGATCGAGAGGAGATCGACATGTACGGACCCCTGCCCGCCGACACCTTGGCTGAACTGCTGCTCTACCTCAACGACCACGAAAGCTTCGATTCGCTGAAAGGCTTGGGAACCGTTTCACGCCAAGCTCTTGGCGCCGCGCTCAAGAGCCTCGCCGCCAAGCTCAAGGCCGAGGCGCCGGAAGCCGCCGAGGTCCCCGACTTTCGGGACTGGAAGGAACTGGCCGAGCCCTTCCGCAAGCTCCTGGCCCAGCTCAGCCCCCGCGAGGCCAAGCTCCTGCTCAAGGGCCTGGGCAATTGAGTTTCAAGCGGCTTTTCGTCTACGCCGACGGCGGCTCCCGGGGCAATCCGGGCCCGGCCGGCGCCGGCGCTTACCTCGAGAGCGAGGACGGCGCGACCGTCGCCCGCATCTATAAATACCTCGGAGAAACGACCAACAACGTCGCCGAATACAGCGCCCTGATCTTCGGCCTGAAGGAAGCCCAGCGCCAGCAGGCCGAGGAAGTCGCGGTGCGAATGGATTCGCAATTGGTGGTCAAGCAAATTGCCGGCGAATATCGAGTGAAAGAGCCGACTCTGCAAAAGCTTCACGCCCAAGTGATGGATTTGCTCGGCGGCTTCAAGCGTTACCAGGTCGAGCACATTCCCCGCGAAAAGAACGCCGAGGCCGACAAGTTAGCCAATCTAGCGATGGATCGCGGCCTTACTCCGTAAATGTCACGACCGGGGCCCCGTTCAGGATGAGACTTTGCGACCGCGAAGCCTCAAGCTCAGCATCCCCAGCAATCCCAACCCCAGGCCCAAGACGCTCCAGCGGCTGCCGGACCCTTCGCCAGGGCTCATCGAGCACCAAATATTTCCGCTGCCCTCGATCAGCCCCCCGAAAGGGGTCGGAGTCGGAGTGGGAGTTGGCGGCGGTGTCGGATTCGGGGTCGGCGTCGGAGTCGGCGGCGCCTGCTGGGCCACCACTTCGTTGATGACGGCGTTGTTGCCGAGGTTCGGATCCTCGGTACCGCCGCCGACGGTTAGTTGAATGTCGATGAGACCCGGGGCCGTCGGCGTCACCGAGAACGTGACCGCCACCGGCCCGGAGCCGGCCGGAATCGAATCGATATTGCAGGTGAAGGTGTTGCCGGAAACGCCGCAGCCACCGGTCACCCCCGGCGGCAATTGGGGCATCGAGATGTCGCCGATCGCTCCCTGGATCACCCCGGTGAGCACGACGTCCTGGGCATCGTCGGGGCCGTGGTTGACGATCGTCATCGTGTAATCGATGGGTTGGCCCGGCGGCACGCTGGGCGAGGACGGAGTCACCTCGATCGAAAGGTCGCTGACCGATGGCGGATCGGAGCTGATCACGAAGGCATTGGCCAAGCGATTCTCCAAGACCGGGTCTTGCTCGATCGAGGCCACCGCCACTTGATCGTTCCAAGTGCCTTCGGCCGAAAGGCTGGTTTCATAGGTGAAAGTCACGCTGCCGCCGTTGGGGATGTTCGGCAAATCGCACTCGACGCCGTTCTGATCCCCGGCCAGCGGCGCGCAATCGCCGTCGCTCAAGTCTCCCCCGATATTCGAGATGGCGGCGAAGGGGCCGGATTGGAGATCGGTGACACGCACTCCGGTCGCTTCGTCGGGCCCCAGATTGCTCACCGTTACCTGATATTGGACCGTCGATCCCACCGTCACCGGCTGGCCGCTCAGCACCGCCTTGGTGATGCCGAGGTTGGCTTCGGGCGTCGGAGGCGGCGGTGTCGGCGAAGGAGTAGGAGTCGGCGTTGGCGTCGGCACCGGAATCAAAACAACGTCCAAGGTCGTGGGATCGGGCTTCAAAGCGTTTCCCGGCTCATCCGAAAGGATATTGGTCGGCACGCCCAAGGTCGTGAAAGTGAGCTCGGCCTGATTCTCCTTGATTCCGGTCGTCGAGGCCAAAACCTGGACCGTGATCGAGGAGCCGGAGCCCGCCGGAATCGTGAGCCCGGCAATGGTCAAAGTGTCGGTGCCTGCATAGCTGTTGACCGTGCCGCCGAAGGGATTGGCCAAGCTGCCGGCAACGTAGACCAGCCCGGCCGGCAAGGTATCGCTGAAGTCGGCGCTGCCGACCGAAGGGCCGGGGTTCAAGATCGTGTAGGTGTAGGTCACTTCGTTGCCAACCTCGACGGTGGCCGGCGAGACCGACTTTTCCAAATCCGGCGCGAAGGGATTGGAAGCGGCGTCCTGGGAGCTGGAAGTCGGGCCGTTGGCCACCAAGCTGAAGGCGCCGGTCGCCACGTCGCCGCGGTAAAAATCGCCGGTCGAGTTGACTTGGACGAAGAGGCTGCCGTCGGCCCCGAACCAAGCCGCGCCGGGATTGCCACAGCCGTCGCAGCCGTTGGCGCCGATCGCGGTCACCGCTCCGGTGCCGGGATCGATGTTCCTCAGGGTGTTCCCGGCCACGCCGTAGAGTGCGCCGGTCAGGGGGTGGATCGCCCAGTCCGAAAAATTGGAGCCAAAGGGAACGCCGGTCAGGGTCACCGAGCTGAGGACGGTTGCCGGCGTCGTCGTGACGTCGATCTCGACCAGCCGGGTGCTGGAACCGATTAGAAAGGTGCCGGCGGCCGTGAAGGTTCCAGCCGCCGAATTGAAATCGTTGAAAGCCGGCGGCCCCCAGCCGGTGGTTGGGCCGAGGTCGTCGACGCTGCCATCGCTGTGGATTCGAAAGACGGCGTTGGTGCTGTTGGCAAAGGCGTAGAGAAACTGATCCGTCGGATTGAAGCCCATCGAATTATAGATGGGCGAAACGCCGGCCCCGATATTGTCGAAGGCATAGGGATCGGCGGTCTGATCGATAAAAATCAGCTGGGTGGTCGAGCTGGGTGAATTGGAAAGGTAAGCCGCCGGCGTCGATGGGAAAGGGGCGGCGTCGGCTCCGCCCGGTGAAAAAAATTGCAGGAAAAAGGCCAGGGCAAGAGCGCCGGACAGATAGTTGCCTCTCATGGAGCCTCCGTTCTAATCCTGTCCGTTCAACCCTGGACCCCGATTATGCCGCGAAGACCTTCTTTCCGCCCAGCATTTTCTGCAGGACCTGGGCGTTGGCCGCGGCATTGGCGTGCATGTCATTGTTGAAATAAACGTAGACGTCCTTCCCCTGTTTCAGGAAGGCCCGCATCTTCTTGGCCCAGACCTCCAACTGCCGGTCGGAATAGGAGGAGCCGAACATCCGGCGGGGGCCGTGGAGCCGAAAGTAAACGAAATCGGCGGTCGGCTCCCAAGGCGCCGTCGGGTACTTCGAGGAATTGGCGATCACCGTGCCGACTCCGTAATCCTCGAGGATGGCCCGCATCGAATCGGTGAAGCAGCTCTCATGGCGGAACTCGACCGCCTTGCGGTATTTGCCGTCCTTGGCGGCGGCTTTGAAGAAATCGGCGAAGCGCTTTTCGGTGTCGGGGCTGCCGTGGAAGAACTCGGGAAACTGCAGTAGGAAAACCCCCATCTTCTCCTTGAGCGGCAGGGTGGTCTTGAGGAAGCGCTTCCAAGCCGCCCGCACCTCCTTCATCCGCTCGATGTGGGTGATGTAGCGCGAGACTTTCACCGAGAAGCGAAAGCCTCTGGGCGTCTTCTTGCGCCAAGTTTCGAAATTTTTCGGCGGCTGGAGGCGGTAGAAGGTGGCGTTGATCTCGACGCTGTTGAAGTGCCGGGCAAGATAGGAAAGGTGCTCGCTCTGGGGCAATTCCTTGGGGAAGAAGAGCTTGCCCCATTCCTTGTAGGCCCAACCCGAAGTGCCGAGGTAGATCTTGGCCATGCCTTCAAGCTTGAAGAGGCCGACCAAAGAATGCAAAAGGATTCGAGGAGCCCACCATGAGAATTTGCAGCGCCTGCGGTAAAGGCCTGGAGGACCAAGCCCGTTTCTGCTCCCAGTGCGGAGCGGTCCAAGCTTACCAGCCTTCGACCGGACATTCCCCGACCCATTTTGGCAATCCCTTGGAAAGCCCGCGCCGGCGGCTTTGGCCGCTGGGAGTCGCCGTTATCGTCTTTCTCACCGGCCTGTTCATCGCGGCGCTATTTTATTTCTTGTCCAATTCGGAGCCGGCCAAGATGACCGTGAAAGTCGTCCGAGAAAGTCCGGTGATCCGCCAAGCTCTGGGCGAAATTCAAGACGTCGGCTGGGCCAACGGCGGCATCAGCACCCGCAGCGGCGGCTCCGGCACCGCCAATTTCAGCGTCTCGGTGAAAGGCAGCTTGGCCAAAGGTAAATTCTACGCCTATTTCGTCAAACGCCACGATGTCTGGGCCTACGAATCGGGCCGGCTGCGGCTGGACAATGGTCGGAGCATCAATGTCCCCCTACCCTAAATTCCACCCCCCTTTGAAAAAGGGGGGCAGGGGGGATTTGCAATGATGCTTCATTAAAAAGAAGCTCCTCGTTTTTGCAGCGGCTTTAAATCCCCCCTCACCCCCTTTTTCAAAGGGGGGAATTTTCGCTTTTTTTTTTTAGTTCGGCTCCTCTAACTTAGCGCCGAGGCAAGGCGCGCGGTCGCTTCATCCTTCGGGGTGAAGAGGAAAGTCCGGGCACCAAAGGGCACCGTAGCGGCTAACGGCCGCCGGCTCGGGCAACCGAGTCAGGAACAGTGCAACAGAAAGCAAGTACGGTGGGCTTGGAAACAAGCTCACGCAGTAGTGAAATCCGGTAAACTCTACGGGGTGCAAGGCCAAATAAGCCCCGCGAATCCGAAAGGATTGTCCGTCGGCCCGGCGGATTGGCAACACGCGTGGCGGGTAGGCTGCTTCGATCTTCCGCGCAAGCGGAAGGCTAGAGAAATGACCGCATAGAACAGAACCCGGCTTATGGCCTGCCGCTATCGGGGCGGATTCCGAAAGGTTTCCGCCCCGACCTTTTCTACCCAAAATGTGTGCGCGTCTACAAGTCCCGCAAGGCTCTGGACCGCGTCAGCTGTTCATCACCCTCTCCTTTTCGGCTGGAAATGGCCCCTTAAAGGCACTATCGTAGCCTAAGGGGGGATCTTTGGATGGCGAAAAGCAACGGCGCGAACCAGCAAATTATCGATACCATTTTATCCTCCTCGGAAGCGTTGAATTTCGGCCAATTGGATGAAGAAGCGATCCCCAGGCTGGCGCAACTGTTAAAGGCTTCCACGACCGCGTTTTTCCGTTTTGATGAGCAAGGCCGCCTTTATCCGATCGGCGGAAGCCTCCGAAACGACATACCGCAATACACGGCTCACTTTTTAAGCAAGGATCCCATTTGGGAAATCATCGTCAAAGCCGATCCGCGCCTGGCGGTTTTTTGCCCTGTGCAAAACATGGGCGCGAGACGCTTCCGGCAGAGCGACGCCTACCACGAGCATTACCGGTTTTACGAAATGGACGATCTTTGTTTGCTTCGGTTCACTTCTCCACCCTTCGGTACGCCGGGAACGGCAGGGGTGCTGCTGGGTCGTAGCAGTCGCCAATCCAATTTTTCTCAGCAGGACATTGATCTCGCCTATCGTTTGCTTCCGGCTTTCGCCAGTGCCGTGCGACGCATCGAGCGTTTCGAGGTTTTGGAAAACGAATGGTTGGGTTTGGAGGCGCTCATCCAAAAGACCGCCACTCAGCCTTGCTTGGCCCTTGGTGCCGACGGCCGTTTACTTTGGATTTCCGGGCCGGCGCGCTTTTTACTGGGGCCGAATTTTGACCCTAAAAAACACATGCCCGAGAAATTGGTGACTGCGGCTAAAAACCTTGGGCAGGCCGCTTTGAAGAAAGTGGCGTTGGATTCGGCCGCGCCCACCACCGAGCATACTTTGACATTGCACGACGGAAGAACGGCCCAAGCCGGTCTTTCGGTGTGCCGGACCTCAAACGGGTCGCCAGTGGTCCTCGCTTTCTTTCTAAGTGATATAAAAGGCGGTGAGAATCATTGTGAAGTCGTTAATTCCTGGGGTCTATCCCCCGCCGAGAAACGGGTGCTCGAATTCCTGGTGCTCGGTTTGACCAACGC
Source organism: bacterium (assembly GCA_035281585.1). Taxonomy (NCBI): domain Bacteria; species bacterium. The sequence goes on along the minus strand of DATEDP010000133.1, from coordinate 15,595 downwards.
CTCCATTGCGCAACGACTGTATGTCTCGATTGAAACCGTTCGGACGCACGTCAAGCATATCTTAGACAAACTCCAAGCGCATACCCGGACCGAGGCTGCATTTTTGGCCAATAAATACCTTCCCTTAGCATCTTCCGCTCGATAAGGCCGCGCCCCCGCTGATTCGTGGCGTTGAAATTATCCCTTGAGCGGGTCAGAAGAATACTCCTTTCGGAGGGCGCGCCCCTTTCCCCTTTCGCGATATTTTGCCCCTAGCCTAAAAGAAATTTCGGAGAAGGGCGGGCCTATGAATACCAAATCAAATCAAAAAATTAATTGGATCATTACGATAGTTGGCTTTCTTGCCATTACGGGAGTTGGGCTTCTTCCCATTGGGCCGGATGAGGGCCCTCATCCAAAGTTCAAGGAGAGGGAAACCTTCGTGGGCGGGAATCCGGGAAAGATAAAACGCTTATACGAACAATGGGTCGAGCGGCACGAGAAAAACGGAGGAGATCGAAACGTATTGATCCCTCTTGGTCCATCCAAGGGGCTATCGGAAAGTGGAATCACCGGACGCGGAATCGCCAAGATCAATATCATCGATGGCTCGGTTAAAATCGAGACCTCAGGCTTATCGCCCAATGAAAAGTGGGACGCGTGGCTGATGGATGACAAGGCGGGAGGCGCCGCCGTGGACAAGGGCGACGAGCTTTATCGGCTGGGGACGCTGACACGCGACAAGAACGACATCGCACGATTATCGGTTAAACTGGGGCCCGAGCAGTTTAAGAATTTTGAAGTGGACGCTGTGATCGTGACCCGGAATGGGCGGGATCCTTCGGAAAAAGGCGCCCTTTACGGCATGCCAAAGACCTTTCAAAGGCTTTATACAAAAAAATCGCGAGGCCAGCTCAACGATTATCTGGCTGAACTGAGCTCGCAAGAATCCCAATCGAGGGCTTTGGTGCAGCAATTTATGAATATCCGGGATGCCCACGCGGCCAATACTATCGTGGACCCTGATGTTCTAGTGGATCCGATGGTGGCGTTTGGGGCGGACCTCTTCGTCAATGAAACATTCGAGGGCAACGGGCGAACCTGCGCCACTTGCCATGCTCCCCAGAACAATTTCACCATCGATCCGGCGTTCATCGCCACTCTGCCGAACGACGATCCTTTGTTCGTCGCAGAGACCAATCCCGACTTGGCCGATCTGGAGGTGCCGATCCTGCTTCGAGAACGGGGACTTATCCTGGAGAACGTGGACGGCTTTGACAATCCTGGCGTGATGCGTTCGCCAAACCATACCCTCGCGCTCGCCACCACCCTTTCGCCTCCAACTTGCGTAGATCCGGACGGTTGCGTCTTGCCCGGTTTGGAAGGACCCACCGTCATCCCCTTCGGGGAACAAATCGTCCAAATGGATTTGACGCCGCCGGAAGGTTCCGGTTTCCCTCCGATCGATCCCGGCCCGCCGCTGGTGGCGTTTCCCATCGAGAGAACCGGCTGGGGTGGCGACGGGGCGCCAGGTTCGGGCTCACTGCGTGAATTTTCGGTAGGCGCGGTGTTCCAGCACTTTACCCAAAGCCTCGACCGGGTGCCGGGAGAGGATTTTCGTATCCCGACCGCGGTCGAATTGGACGCCCTGGAATTGTTCCAATTGTCCCTGGGTCGAACCGAGGACATCGACGTTCGTGCGATCCAATTTCGAAACGCGTCGGTGGAAATGGGCAAGGAGCTTTTCTTCCGTGCGGATACGGAAGGGGGTTCCTTGGACGCCGGTAAATGCGCCCTTTGTCATTTCAACGCCGGCGCCAATGTCGATCCCGAAATATTCGGCGCCCAGGTCGCCCAATTCGGATTTCCACAGGGACTGTTCGGCAATTTCAATTTTTCGACCGGCGTGGGTCATGCGGTGCCGAACCTCACCGAAGCAGCCGCTCCGGGGGTCGCTCCCCCCGACGGTGGCTTCGGCATCCTGCCCTTGGAGACCGGCAATTGTTTTGAAGGCCAGTTTGACGTAAGCGGTCCGTTTCCTGTCTTTATTCCCAATCCTCCAGGGAACGAGCCGGGTGGTTTCGGAGGCATTGCCCAAAATCCCTTCTTTGTCGGAGGGCATTGTCTGGAGCAGTTCAATACGCCACCCTTGATTGAAGCGGCCGACACCGGTCCCTTTTTTCATAACAACGCCTTCGATACGCTGGAGGAAGCCATCGCTTTCTACACGACCCCCCAATTTAACGATCAATCGGTCATCCAATTGTTCATGGCTTTTCCGGACAGCGGTAAGGTCGCCATCCAATTGGGACCCGAGTCGGTGGCCTCCATCGGAAAATTCCTTCGGGTGTTGAACGCCTTGGAGAATTTGCGGCAGTCGGCTGAATTGAACCAAGCTTCCCTCGGTGCGGGAAGCAACAACGCCGCCAATCAGTTGGTGAGCCAATCCATCTTCGAGCTGAAGGATTCCAAAAAAGTCCTAAGTGAAGTGGGCCTCCATCCACTGGGCGTGGCCCTGATCGATTCGGCTATCTCCCTTAATTTCTCGGCCCAGCAGCTATCCTGGAACAGTCCGTTCCGGAAATCGCTTGTTTCCTTGTCGACCGATCTTATGAAAGGCGCGAGAAAAACAATGGTCAAGGAATGATGGCCGGCAAGGATCGATACAGAGCTTCGTATTCATCGACCATCCGCTCGAAATCGAAGACCCGCTCGGCCCGCTCCCGGCCTCTTTGCCCCATCGCCGAGCCCAGGGCAGGCTCGCGGAGAATTTCCATCATCGCTTGGGCCAGCTCGCCCGCCTCGTCTTTCGGAACCAGCAAACCGGTTTCGCGATGGAGGACGACTTCCGGCAGTCCGCCGACCCGGGTTGCGATCACCGGCTTCCCCAGCTGCATGGCCTGCAAGGCCACCAGCCCGAAGGGCTCCTCCCAGCGGGAAGGGACCGTCACCAAAGTCGATTGGGCCGTCAAGGCCGGCATTTCCGCCGGCGCCACCCAGCCCAAGAAGTCGACCGCCGGCGAAAGCCCCAGCTCTTCGGCCAAAGCCCGCAACTCGAACAGGGCCTTGCCGTCGCCCGCCAGCTTGAGACGGAAAGCCGGAAAGGAATCCCGAATCGCGGCGAAGGCCCGCAGCGCCACGTCGAAGCCCTTTTCCTTTTCCACCCGGCCGGCCATTAAGATGAAGGACGAGGTCGGAGCGACGGCTTCAGTCGACTCCGGCATTCGCAGTCCATTGTAAATGACCGGCACCTTCCACTCGACCGAGGGATCCCAGCTTTGGATATGCCTTTGAATGTAGGCGGAGACGGCATTGGCGGCGGTGACGGCTCGCAAGATCCGCAGGTTCCATTCGGCCTTGGGGTATTCGGTCGAATGGACGGTCCATAAAGAGGCAAATTTTTCGAAAACCCGATTCTCCAGGAAATAAAATAAGCTCGGCCCGCTGCTGTGAAGGTGGATGAGCTCGGGCCGCCATTCTTCCAAGATCGCGGCCAGGCGTTTCTTGACCTCGGCGATCGCCGGCAATTCGCCCGCCATGCCGCGGAGAAAGGGCAGCCGGAAGACTCGAGTGCCGGCGACGAGCTCTTCCGGCCGATGACGGCCCCGGCGGTCGTCGGAAACCACCGCGATGTCGTAGCCCCGCTTTTTCAAGGCATCGACCAGCTGGCCACAGAGCACCTCGATCCCGCCGATGGTGGGGAGGTAGAACTCGTTCCAGAAGAGGAGCCGCTTCTTCATAGCTGATCCAGCAAGCCGACCAGGCAGGCGGTGACACCGCTGAAATTGCGGCCCAGCTCCAGGGTGTAGCTGGGCACCCGCCGCAGCAGCTCGGCCGACTTTTTAAAACCATGGTCGCCGTTGCGCGAAAGAATGAAGACCGTGCTCGGAGCGAGAGCGGTGAGCGCTTCCATCGGCTTGGCCGGCCGGAAAGAGCTCTCCTCGGAATCGCGGAGCCGGGGAACGACCACCGCCTTCAAAGGCAGGGAGGCCGGAATCTTGCTCGAAAACTTTTCGGCCAAAAGGAAGGTCGCCTTCTCCTCCGGATGGCGCGGCGAGTAGTTCTGGGCCGGCTTCAACTCCGGAAAGCGATCGACGACGTCGGGGCAAAGCTTGCTCGAGGCATAGAGGCTGTAGACCCGGGGCTTCGCCGAATCGACCAGGCAAAAGTCGTCACCTAAAAAGGAAAGCTCGCTGCGGAAAGCCAGCGAGCAGGTCGTCGACTTGCCGGAGCCGCCCTTCCCGACCAGGAGCAGCGCGCCCTTCTCGGTTCCGACCGACCCGGCATGCATCATTTGGAGGGAGGAATCGGTGAAGAACCAATCGAAGATCACCCGCAGCGGCGAGACCGACTCGAAATAAGGAAAGGTGTCGGCTCGCGGCGTCCAAAAGATCGCATGACGATCCTCGGCATCGTAGAGGCAAAGGATTTGAGCGTGATAATCATAGAGCACCGAATGGCGGCCCTCGCCCAAATAAACCCGGCCGCCGTGAAGCTCCTTCATGGGCGGCGGCTTCAAGACGATGCCGGAGCTTTCGCCGTCCCACAAATCCACGCTGAGCCAGCGCTGGCTAGCTGGGTCTGACGGCGGCAAATGGGCGAAGGGCGGCATGATCGTGGAGAGCAAGGCCGAATTGGCGAATCGAAAAGCCACATTGGCCGGGCCCAAGCGGAATTCGACCCGGCGCCCGTCCTGGGCTCGCGCCGCCGCCTCGAGAAAAGCCGCCTGAACATATTCGAAATATTCCCGAGCCGCGACCATCGCGCCTTCCTAGGCCTTCTGAGGCCACCCGACCTGGTCGACCTCGTGGATCGGATCGATCATCAAGAGGTCCTTGAGATCGGAGAATTTATTCAAGACCGGCTCGACGAAGGGGCGGCGAGTGGCGGCGGTCGGCGGCTTGGGACTCCGCTCGCCGGCGGCGACGGCCGAAATGATCCGATCATCCTTGAATTCGCCGAGCAGCCGCTCGACGGAAGCCGCGATACGATGGGGCTCGGCCTCGAAGCGAGAGGACAGGCCTTCGACGATCTCGGCGGCGCTGGCGCCGGCCTCGAGAAACTCCCAAATCGCCGCGCCCGACTCGGCCAAGTTGTAATAATTGCCGGTGTCGAGGTCGAGGATCATCACCTCGCCGTTGATGGTTTCGCTGCTGATCCGCGGCGACACCCGGTAGACTTCCGCCATCTTTCCTCCCCGCTATGCGTCGGTGACGCAGCCCTCGGACGCGGTGCTGACGTTCTTGATGAATTTATAGAGCGTCCCGCTTTTGGCCTTGTACTCCGGCGCCTTCCACTTTTTCAGTCGCTCGGCGATGGTGGCGGCCGAAACGTTCAGGTTCAATTCCCGCTTTTCAGCGTCGATGGTGATCTCGTCGCCTTCCTCGATCACCGCGATCGCCCCGCCCTCCTGGGCTTCGGGCGTGATGTGGCCGACGACGAAGCCGTGGGTTCCGCCGGAGAAGCGGCCGTCGGTGATCAAGGCCACGTCCTTGCCCAAGCCTTCGCCCATCACCAAGGCCGTCACCTTGAGCATCTCGGGCATGCCGGGGCCGCCTTTCGGTCCGACGTAGCGGATGACAATAACGTCACCTTTCTTGATCTTTTTTCCCTTGAGCGCGGCATTGGCGTCCTCCTCGCATTCAAAGACCCGAGCCTTGCCGGTGAACTTCAGGCCTTCCTTGCCGGTGATCTTGGCCACCGAGCCCTGGACCGCAACGTTGCCGTAGAGGATTTGGATATGGCCGGTCTTCTTGATCGGCTCGGCCAGCGAGACGATGACCTTCTGGCCTTCCTTGAGGCCGGGTGCGGCCTCCAAGTCTTCAGCCAGAGTCTTGCCGGTGCAGGTGACGGCTTCGCCGTGCAAGAAACCTTCCTTGAGCAAGAGCTTCATCACGGCCGGAACCCCGCCGACTTGGCAGAGGTCTTCCATCACGTATTTGCCGCTGGGCTTGAGGTCGGCAATGAAGGGAACCTTGTCGCTGATCCGCTGGAAATCGTCGATCTTGAGCGGAATCTTGGCGGCCTTGGCGATGGCGATCAGGTGGAGGACCGCATTGGTCGAGCCGCCCAGCGCCATGACCAGGGTCATCGCGTTCTCGAAAGCCTGGGGGGTCAGGATGTCGCGGGGCTTCAAATCTTTTTCAAGCAGGTTGCGGATCGCCGGGCCGGCCTTGAGACACTCCTCTTTCTTCTCGGGGCTGGTCGCCGGATGGGAGGAGCTGTAAGGCAGGCTCAGGCCCAGGGCCTCGATCGCCGAGGCCATGGTGTTGGCGGTGTACATGCCGCCGCAGGCGCCGGCGCCGGGGCAGGCGTTCTGCAAAATGCCCTTCAAATCGGCCTCGGTGATCTTGCCGGCGACCCACTCGCCCAAGCCCTCGAAGGCCGAGACGATGTCGAGGGTGCGGTCTTTATAATGTCCCGGTCGGATGGTGCCGCCGTAAACCATGATGCTGGGCCGGTTGAGCCGGGCCATCGCGATGACCGAGCCGGGCATGTTCTTGTCGCAGCCCATCACCGAGACGTTGGCGTCGTAGAAATGGGCGCCCATCGTGGTTTCGATCGAGTCGGCGATCAGCTCCCGCGACTGCAGCGAGTAGCTCATTCCCTCGGTTCCCATCGAAATGCCGTCGCTGACCCCGATGGTGTTGAATTGAATCCCGACCATTCCGGCCTCGACGCAGCCTTGCTTGACGATCTTGCCGAGGTCGTTGAGGTGCATGTTGCAGGTGTTTCCCTCGTACCAGGTGGTCGCGATGCCGACGAAGGGCTTGGCCAAGTCGGCCTCGCTCAAGCCGGTGCCATAGAGCATGGCTTGGGAGCCGGGCTGATCGCGGTCTTGGGTCAGTCGGGAACTGTATTTATTCAGCTTTTTTTCCATGAAAACCTTCCGGGATGAGCCTTGTCATTTACCTGCCGAATCCCCAGCTGACAAGGGACAAAAACCCCCAATTCCGATCTTGACACCTCCCGTCATGGCGGTTTAGTGAGGGACTGAATAGCCATTCATTTTAGGAGGATTTATGCCTGCCACCCGAGATGCCGTCATTGTCAGCGCCGTTCGAAGCCCGATGGGCCGCGCCCTCAAGGGTCAATTCGTCAACCTTCGCATCGACGATCTCGGTGCCGCCGTCGTCAAAGAGGCGGTGAGCCGGGCCAAGGGCTTGGATCCGGCCGAAATCGAAGACGTCATCCTCGGCTGCGCCATGCCCGAGGGCGAACAGGGCATGAACGTCGCCCGCAACGTCAGCTTCCTGGCCGGCATCCCCAACAGCGCCGCCGCGGTCACCACCAACCGATTCTGCGCCTCCGGACTCCAGTCGATCATGGACGCGGCCCGCGCCATCATGGTCGGGGACGGCGAAGTCTTCGTGGCCGGCGGCATCGAGAGCATGTCCCACGTCCCGATGGGCGGCTTCAATCCCTCGCTCAACCCCAAGCTCATGCAGGCCGGCATGCCCGACGCCTACATCAGCATGGGCCTGACCGCCGAGAACGTCGCCGAAAAGTACAACGTCTCGCGCGAAGACATGGACCAGTTCGCCTATGAGAGCCACCAGAAGGCGGCCAAGGCGATCAAGGAAGGCAAATTCAAGAACGAGATCGTCGCGATCGAAGTCCCCCAGGCCGACGGCAGCGTCAAAAAGATCGACATCGACGAAGGCCCCCGGCCCGAGACCACCGTCGAGAAGCTGGCGACCCTGAAGCCGGTCTTCAAGGAAAACGGCAAGGTCACTGCCGGCAACTCCTCGCCGCTCACCGACGGCGCCGCCGCCGTCGTGATCATGAGCGCCGACAAGGCCAAGGCCCTGGGCCTCAAGCCCTTGGCCCGGATCCACGCGATGGCCGTGGCCGGCTGCGCGCCCGAGATCATGGGCATCGGCCCGATCCCGGCGGTCCGCAAGGTCCTCAAGCGGGCCGGCAAGACCATCAACGACATCGACATCGTCGAGATGAACGAGGCCTTCGCCTCTCAGTCGCTGGCTTCGGCCCGCGACCTCGGCATCGATCTCAAGAAGCTCAATCCCCACGGCGGCGCCATCGCCCTGGGCCATCCCCTTGGCTGCTCCGGCGCCCGCATCATGGCCACCCTGATCAACGATCTCTTCACCTACGACAAGAAGTGGGGCTTGGAGACGATGTGCATCGGCGGCGGCCAAGGCGCGGCCTGCGTGATCGAACGGTTATAATCTTTTAGAATATAGAGGTAACCACCATGCGACAGATCAAGAAAGTGGGCGTTTTGGGCGCGGGCGTCATGGGTCACGGCATCGCGGCTCATCTGGCCGGAGCCGGCGTGCCGGTTCTCCTCCTCGATATCGTTCCGCCGAAGTTCAGCGAGGCCGACCAAAAGGCCGGCCTGACCGAAAAGAGCCCGGCCTTCCGCAACAAGTTCGCCTTGGCCGGCATCGAAGCGATCAAGAAGTCGAAGCCGGCGGTGATCTACACCCAGCGCGACCTCAAGCTGATCACCCCCGGCAATTTCGAGGACGATTGGGACAAGCTCAAGGATTGCGACTGGATCGTCGAGGTCGTCGTCGAGCGCCTCGACATCAAGCAGCAGGTCTTCGCCAAGGTCGAAAAGGTGATGCAGCCCCACACCATCGTCAGCTCCAACACCTCGGGATTACCACTCCACTCGATGGCAGAGGGACGGGGCGAGCCGTTCAAGAAGAACTTCGTCGTGACTCACTTCTTCAACCCGGTCCGTTACTTGAAGCTGGTCGAGGTGATCTCCTCGCCGGCGACCGACCCGGCCGTCACCAAGGACATCGTCGATTTCCTCGAGGACAAGCTGGGCAAGGGCGTGGTCTACGCCAAGGATACGCCGAACTTCATCGCCAACCGCATCGGCACCTTCGCCTTCATGGCCGCCTTGAAGCGGGTCATCGAAGAGGGTTGGAAGCTGGAAGAGGTCGACAAGATCCTCGGCCCGGCGCTGGGCAAGCCCAAGAGCGCGATGTTCCGCACCGCCGACATCGCCGGCATCGACACCCTGGCCCACGTCGTCAAGAACACTTATGACAATTGCCCCAAGGACGAGCAGCACGCGATCTTCGTCATGCCCGACATCGTCAATCAGATGATCGCCAAGGGCTGGACCGGCGACAAGGCCGGCCAGGGCTTCTACAAGAAAGAGAAGAGCGCCGAAGGAAAGAAGATCCTCTCGCTCGACCTCAAGACCGGCGAGTACGTCCCGCAGGTCGAGGTCAAGTTCGCCTCGCTCAAGGCCGCCAAGGGCATCGAGGACGTCGGCCAACGGATCAAGGCCGTCCTGGCCGGCGACGACAAGGCCGCCGACTTCGCCTGGAAAGTCACCCGCGACACCCTGATTTATTCGGCTAACCGCATTCCCGAGATCGCCGACGACGTGGTCAACGTCGACCGGGCCATGCGCTGGGGCTTCAACTGGGACATCGGTCCCTTCGAGGTCTTGGACGCCATCGGTTTGAAAGAAGCCGTGGAGCGAATCAAGAAGGACGGCCTCCCAGTCCCGGCCCTCTTCACCCAAGTCTTGGAAAAGGGCGAAGGCGTCTTCTACCAGCGCAAGGACGGCAAGACTTTCTACTTCGACCTGAAGACCAATAGCTATCAACCGGTGCCGGTGCGCCCCAACATCTTGCTGCTCAAGAACCTCCGCGAGCAGAACAAGGTCATCGAAAGCAACGGCTCGGCCAGCCTGATCGACGTCGGCGACGGCGTGATCTGCCTCGAGTTCCATTCCAAGATGAACGCCATCGACGACGAGATCATCGCGATGGGCTTCAAGGGCTTGGAGAAGGTCAAGAACGAGAACCTGGCCGGCATGGTCATCACCAACGAGTCCGAGAATTTCTCGGTCGGCGCCAACCTCATGCTGCTCTGGCTCGAAGCCCAGCAGGGCAATTGGGACCGGATCGGTCAGATCGTGAAAGCCTTCCAGGATTTCTGCATGGCTCTCAAGTATTCGCCCAAGCCGGTGGTGGCCGCGCCTTTCGGCCTCACCTTGGGCGGCGGCTGCGAAGTCGTCATGGGCGCCGACGCAGTGCGGGCCGCGGCCGAAACCTACATCGGCCTGGTCGAAGTCGGCGTCGGCCTGATTCCCGGCGGCGGCGGCTGCAAGAACATGCTGCTGAACTGCGAAGCCACGCTGCGCAAGAAAGGCCAGAAGGTGTGGGCCTCGACCGGCGACGGCGGCCCCTTCCCCAAGGTCCAGCGGGCCTTCGAGCGGGTCGGTTTCGCCAAGGTCGCGACCAGCGCCAAGGAAGGCGTGGAGCTCGACTATCTCCGTCCCAGCGACAAGTTCTCGCTCAACCGCGAGACTCTGCTCTTCGACGCCAAGCAAGATGTTCTGGCGATGAGCAAAGACTACAAGCCGGCCACGCCGCGCGAGGACATCCTGGTTCCGGGCATCGGCGGCAAGATGGCGATGGTTTCGGCGATCCGCGGCTTCCGGGCCTTGAATCAAATCAGCGAGCACGATGCCTTCATCGCCGAGAAATTGGCCGGCGTCCTCTGCGGCGGCGACATCCCGACCCAGCGCCTGGTCAGCGAGCAATACCTGCTCGACCTCGAGCGCGAGGCCTTCTTGCAACTGGCCGGCACCGAGAAGAGCCAGGCCCGGATGCAGTTCATGCTGATGAACAACAAGCCTCTGCGGAACTGATTTAACGCCATTTCCACCCGCTTGCCATCGGGGGCCATTCGCGGTAGCCCATCTACCATGAAGAAATCCCTTTTATTGTTCAGCCTTGCCCTTCTCCAAGCCTGCGGCGGCGGTCAGCCCAGCCAACCGGCCAGCGCGCCGGCCCCGGTCGCCGGCGGCTCCAAGACGGTGGTCGCCGAGCTCGACGGCGAGAAAATCACCGAAGCCAATTTGGACGAAATCGTCGCCGGCCAGCTCGCCCAGATCCAGACCCAAATCTACGAAATCAAACGACAGGGCTTGGATACCTTGATCGATGACCGGTTGCTGACCAAGGAAGCCAAAAAGCGGGGGATCACCGTCGACCAGCTCCTGAAGGTTGAGATCCTGGAAAAAGTCGGAACCATCTCCGACGAAGAGGTGAAGCTGTTCTTCGAGGACAACAAAGCCCGGCTCCAAGGCCGCAGCCTTGAGGAGCTGAAGGAGCCGATCCGCAGCCAGCTCCTGGCCCGCAAAACCTCGCTCTACCGGATGAACTTTCTCGATCGCCTGCGCTCGGCCAGCAGCGTCAAGATCCTGCTCGCTCCGCCCAAGGTCGACGTCGGCGTCGACGACGATCCGAGCAAGGGTCCCAAAGGAGCCAAGGTGACGATCATCGAGTTCACCGACTACCAATGCCCCTTCTGCAGCAAGGTTCGGCCGACGGTGAAGCAATTGGTCGCCGACTACGGCGACAAGATCCATTACGTCCTGCGCGACTTCCCGCTCGACTTCCATCCGGCGGCCAAGAAAGCGGCCGAAGCCGCCCAATGCGCCGGCGACCAAGGCAAGTATTGGGAATACAGCGACGTGCTCTGGAACAACCAGAAGTCTTTGGAAGTCACCGAGCTCAAGGCCTATGCCACCGGCCTGAGCCTCGATCAGAAAAAGTTCGACGCTTGCCTCGACGAGGGGAAATACTCGGCCGAGGTCGACAAGGACTTGGCCGACGGAGCCAAGGCTGGCGTCAACGGAACCCCGACCTTCTTCATCAACGGACGCTCGCTGTCCGGCGCCCTGCCGGTCGAGCAGTTCAAGAAGATCATCGACGCCGAGCTGGCGGGAGACAAATCTTAGTCCGGAGCCCGCGATGCTCGATCCCAAGTTCGTTCAGCAGAATCTAGACCAGGTCAAGGCCAAGCTCGCCAAGCGCGGCGCCGTGCCCGAAGGCCTCGATCAGGCCGTCGCGGTCCTTCAGAAGAAGAATCAGCTCCAGCAGGAATACGACCAGCTCCGGGCCCGGCAGAACCAAGCCTCGCAAGAAATCCAGCAGCTCAAGAAGGCCGGCAAGGACGCCGCGCCGGTGCTCGAGGAGATGAAGCAAGTCGCCGAGAAGGTGAAAGCCATCGCCCCCCGAATGGAGGAGCTGGAAAAGGAATTCACCGAGTTCCTGATGCAGGTGCCCAACCTGCCCCACGACTCGGTGCCGGTGGGCGCCGACGAATCGGCCAACAAGGTGGTGCGGAGCTGGGGCGAGAAACCCAGATTCAGCTTCGAGCCCAAACCGCATTGGGAAATCGGCGAAAAGCTCGGCATCCTCGATTTCGAGCGCGGCGCCAAGATCACCGGCGCCCGTTTCACGCTCTACCGCGGCGGCGCCGCGACCCTGGAGCGGGCCCTGATCAACTTCATGCTCGAAACCCACACCCTGGAGCACGGCTACGAGGAGGTCCTACCGCCTTTCCTGGTCAACGCCGCGAGCCTCCGCGGCACCGGCCAGCTCCCCAAGTTCGAAGCCGACCTCTTCAAGACCGGCGAAGACTACTATTTGGTGCCGACCGCCGAAGTTCCGGTGACCAATATCTACCGCGACGAGATCCTCAAGGCCGAGCAGCTTCCGATCTCGCTCACCGCCTACACTCCCTGCTTCCGCAGCGAAGCCGGCAGCTACGGCAAGGACGTCCGGGGGCTCATCCGCCAGCATCAATTCAACAAGGTCGAGTTGGTGAAGTTCGCCCGGCCCGAGACCTCCTACGACGAGCTGGAAAAGTTGACCCGGGACGCCGAGACCATCCTCCAGAAGCTGGGACTTCATTATCGAGTGGTCTGCCTTTGCAGCGGCGACATGGGCTTCGCTTCGGCCAAGACCTACGACATCGAGGTCTGGCTGCCGGGCCAGAACGCTTACCGCGAGATTTCAAGCTGTTCCAATTTCGAGGATTTCCAAGCCCGCCGGGCCCAGATCCGCTTCAAGGACGAGCAAGGCAAGAACCGGCTGGTCCACACCCTGAACGGCAGCGGCTTGGCCGTGGGCCGGACTCTGGTGGCCATCCTGGAGAACTACCAAGAAGCCGACGGCAGCATCCGGGTCCCCGCCGAGTTGCAAAGCTGGTCCGGCTTGGAGATTATTTCAGCCAAGTAGAAGCGAAAGTTCTCTGAGATTTAAAACGACTCCCCTAACCTCAACCGTTGGGGTTGAAGGGGGAGAACGGCTTTCGCCCCCTGGGCTTTAGCCCGTCCGGACTTGCTCCGGGCGGGCGAATAGGAGAGGTGTCCGAGTGGTTTAAGGAACCGGTCTTGAAAACCGGCGTCTCCGCAAGGGGACCGTGGGTTCAAATCCCACCCTCTCCGCCATTTTTATTCAATTTGGCACGCAAGCCGGCCCGCTATCCTGGACGATGCAAGAAGTGCCTTCGAGACAGGTGACGCCCTCGCAGGCGTCGTCGTCATCGCTGCCGCCGCAGGCCGCGGCACTCAGAAGAAAGATCGACAATATCAGAAGTCTTGAAATGCGGTTCATGGGCCCTCCGTATTATTCCTGACAAATCAAAGTTCCGCCCAAATCGGGCTGACAGCTGAGTCCGGCCGCGCAGTCGGCGCTGGTTTCGCAAGACTCGCCGGCCTGGTTGCCGCCGCCCCCGCCGCTGACGCCGTTCGGGACGCAGGTCGGCGTTCCGTCCTCCAGGAGACAGGAGGTCCCTTCGAGGCAAACGACGTCTTCGCAGCTTCCGTTGGCGCTACCGCAGGCCGCGGCGCCAAAAACCAACGAGGCCAGAAAAAAAGCCAATCCAATAAAATGCATAATGCCCCCTTTCCTCGGCTTTCGGATTGTAAGGGACTAAGGGTTCAGGCTCAAAGATTTTCCGTCGGGGGTCGCTGAAAGACGCAGGAGGCGGAGGGGGGCCAGGGTCGCCTGGCCATCGTCGAATTGGACCCGAAAATCCAGGCCGTTTTTCTCCAGGATTCGGGCCGGCGCGTAAATTCGAGGCTCTTTCTGGGCCAAAACCCGCATTCCGGGCTCCAAGGCCACCCGGGTCGGCGAGACGTCCTTGGCCAAAGACTGGGGCGGGCTGCACTTCTCGTCCTGATCATCGAAACGGACCTTGAAACCGCCTTCACAGGGGCTCTCGATGCGACCGTGGTACCATATTTGCGGAGTCCATTGGATCCAGACCGCGTCGCCGGGACGAAGCTCGGTCGGGGAGAAACAAGCGGCCAAGGCCGGGATCCAGAGTAAAAGAAAGAATCGTTTCAATTCCAGATTTGCCTAGCGAAAGCCGAGGGGCAGAGCAAGTCGAATTAGAAACGATATTGCGCCATAGCCTTCTTTTATATGAGAATTCGGGTGTTCGATCCAGGGGTGGGGCGAATGATCGTTCTCTAGGGTTAAAGGGGTTAGGGATATGTTCTTCCATCATCCAAAATTCGCCGCCATCCGTCCAATCTTCAACGTTCTCGCCTTGGGTTTGGGGATCTCTCTGTTCTCCGCTCCTGCCTTGGCCGGTCCGATCGAAGTGCAATGCGCGCCCAAAACCGGGCTGAATTCCTGCATTGCCCAGGTTTGCGCCAATCCCGATGGAGGCCGGGTTCTGCTGAAGAACGGCGTCTACGACGCCAATACCGCCGCGGCTATCAATGGACTGTTTGGGGCCCCGACTTGCTCGGGCGGCATCTCCATCGTGGGGAAAGGCCCGCAAAAGACCCAGCTAGTTTCGAATGGACCCAACCTTTTCACCGGCAGCGACGGAATCACCCGATCACTGAACTGGGCCTTGGCGCTTGGCTCACCGCTCGGCGGAATGGGCCCGGTGGGATTGCGCGACCTGGCGATCACCTGTGGCACTCCCGGCTCCTGTCCGGTTTTCGGCGCCAGCGCCCACAACGCCGAGTCGGCCGAGGTTTCCAATGTGAAGATCGAAGGATTCGTTCGGGGCTTTCACGGGGGAAGCTCCAACCTGGTGATTCAGCAAAGCGCCTTTGTTGGGGTCGGAGCCGATAACTTCAACGGCCGCGGGATCTTCGTCTCTCACCCCTTCGGAGAAAGAGTCGAAAACATTTCGGTTTCGAATAACCTGATCCGCCATTATTGGCGGGGCTTGGTAGCCGCCGCGGCCAAGGACGTGGTCGTCACTCAGAACGCCGTTTCCGACGCCGCCCAGGGGGTGTTTGCCCAAGACGTCGAGAATAACCTCGAAGTCTCCCAAAACCTGGTCCAGGCCTCGGACCTCGGCTTAATCTTGAACGTCGGAGTCTTCGAGATCGACCCGGAAACCGAGGAATTCATCGATGTGGGTAACAGCATCGCCCAGGTGACGCAGAATCTCCTCGTCGAAAGCGCCATCGGCATCGGCCTCAGCTTCGCCAAGACCTTCGAAGCCGAGGTGACGGTGACCCATAACCTCATCCTAGAAACTGATTCAGCCTTGGTCTTCGATCCCGACGTCAACCCGCCGAACCTGCCGCCGGTGCCGCCCGACGTCACCTACGATCCCTGTCTTCATGAGGTCCTTTGGGAGCACAACCTGGTTTTGCCTTTGAGCTCCCTACCCGAATTCGGCTCTTGCGACCCATAATTTTTTAGGAGGCATTATGCGGTTCAAACTCATCCCCGCGATCGGGCTCTTGGTCGCGTCCATCTTCATGGCCTCGGCCGAAGCCAAGAACGTCAAACAGACCTGGATCCAGGTTCACGATTCGACCGAGCTCCAGCAAGCGATGGTCCCGGCCAATGCC
>DATEDP010000132.1 GCA_035281585.1 bacterium | reverse complement strand
TTCTTTGTAACAATATAAATATATGTAATTAATAAAATTATTTTATGTCTCAAAAACTGGTCTTGCGAATTTTCGGAAAGTTGCAGGGTTCCTGCATCGCTCTCGAAGGTTTGAGGCTCCTTCGCTAAAACCGATCTATTTCTTGCACTTAGGGAACTTCTAGAAGTATTTAGAGGCTTGTTCGAAATCCTCGCCCAGGAGGCCTTCATGAAAAGCGCCCTTTCCCTCGCAACCGCTTTCATCCTTGGCCTGTGCTCGACCGCCGGTGCCGCCACGCTCAACGTCACCGCCGGCGCCACTCCCGGCGCCTGCGTCGCCTGCGTCAACCCGGCCGGCGGAACCCTCTGCACACTGCAAGATGCCCTGGCGGTGGCCGAGTGCAATAGCGAGGGCGACACCCTCCAGGTGGCGGCCGGGACCTACAGCTCGGCCGGTGGCAACACCTTCACCTACGTCCCCGATCCCGACGAAAATTTCCCGCTCACCGTGATCGGCGACGCCGCGCCCGGCGCCTCGGTGATCGACGGCGGCAGCGACTCCCGAGGCATGTTCATCAACATCAGCGGCTTGCTGGCCGACGACAATGCCGACATCACCATTCAGAACTTGACCTTTCAGAACGGCTTCGCTTCCGACGACGGCGGCGGCTTGTTTGTCGGCCAGCCCTTGGACGCCGACATCACGGTCGACCACTGCCGCTTCATCAATAATCAGGCATTCTCGGGCGACGGCGGCGGCCTTTCGACCGACACCCTCGGCGACGGCGTGACCACCGTCTCCAACAATCTTTTCCTGGGTAATGCCGCGATCGACTCCGACGGCGGCGGCGATGGCGGCGGCCTCTTCGCCGAGGTTTTTCCGGGGACCATCACCATCGTCAACAACATCTTCGCCTCGAACAGCGCCGATCTCACCGGCGGCGGGATTCGGACCAACGTCTCCGACGGCGTCGGCAAGATCCAAGTCACCAACAACACCTTGTTCAACAACGGCGCCGGAACCGACGGCGGCGGCATCGCCATCGAGATCGAGGACGACACCGACGTGATCAATATCTTCAACAACATCGTCTGGTCCAACACCGCTGACGGCGACGGCGACGACATCTGGACCTGCGAGGACGGCGGAACGGTCAATCTCTTCAACAACGATTTTACGGAATACTTCAGCGCCGGCACCGCCGACCCGCTGGGCATTTGCGGCCCGGCTCCGACCGTCAACCAAAGCGCCAACCTCGACGTCGATCCGCTCTTCGTCGACTCGGCCAACGACGACTTCCATCTGACGGCACTCTCGCCGGTCATCGACCAAGGCGATCCGCTGGCGCCTTCGATGCCCTCGACCGATTTCGACGGTAATCCCCGGCCGGCGATCCCCGGAACCAATCCCGACATGGGGGCTTTGGAATTTCAGCCGATTCCCACGCCCACCCCGACTCCGACCCCCACGGCGCCGCCGATTCCGACCCCCACGCCGACGCCGACCCCGGTCCTCACCCAAGGCGGCTGCCTAGCGAGCCTGAGCGGAGCCGCTGAAGGCCGAGCCGGGGCTCAAGCCCTGTTCTTGCTGGCGCCGGCGCTGCTCTATTATTTCCGCCGGCGGCGATTTCCGACCTCGGTCCGCTGAACGGGGACCCGATCTATAAAGCCGGACGACCGAAATATTTAATCCCTACGACGCCGCGCCGCCGAAATGCGAGATTGGCGGCACATTGAGCTTTCCCTTCGCTATATTTTTTTCGGGATTTCTCGCCGGTATACTGCTGATGGGAGCCGCTTGTTGGTTGGCTGGTAAATTTCGTGGGGCCGGGCTTCCAGAGGAGCGGCCTCCATCGGTGGTGGCCGGCACCGAGAGCTCCAAAGGACCGATCTTCTTCTCCCATCCCGAATTGGCCGAATGGACGGTCAAGCTTTGCAAATTCGTCGAGGAAAAGCGGCCCTATCTTCAAACCGGCCTCCGGCTCGAGGATTTGGCGCGAGCGCTCGGCCTCAAACCTTATCAAGTTTCCGAGATCCTCAACCTCGGCGTCGGATCGACCTTTTACGATTACATCAACCGTTTCCGGATCGAAGAGGCCAAGCGCCGGCTCCGCGACTCGGCTTTCGCCCACATGAATATTTTGGGCATCGCCAACGACAGCGGCTTCAACTCCAAGTCGGTCTTCAACAAGGCCTTTCGGGAGCATACCGGGATGACCCCCTCGGAATTTCGAATCAATGGTCATCCGCCAGACCATAGGGCCGCGGATCTTGAGACAAACCCTGAACCCGCACCTCATAGTGGAGATGAGGGCCCGTTGTATCCCCCGATTTTCCCACCGCGGCAATGATCTGACCCTGCCTCACCCGATCGCCCTTTTTGGCGAAGACTTTCGAGGCATGGGCGTAAAGCGTCGCCAAGCCCAAGCCGTGATCGAGAATCAAAACCCGGCCATAGCCTCCTTGGTATCCCGAAAAGCTCACCACCGCGTCGGCGGTGGCGAAAATCGGCGAGCCCACCGGCGCAGCGATATCCAAGCCGCCATGGAACTTCTTCTCGCGATGGATGGGCGAAAGCCGCATCCCATAATCGCTGGTCACCGAACCCTGGGTCGGCCAGATCGAAGGGAGGAAGGGAAAATCCAAATCTTGGACGACGAAATCGGCAAAGGTCCATGGGGGCCGGGGACGAGGCCGAGAATCTTCGGTTTTGGGCAAATCCCAGCGGTCGGCGGCTTGGGGCGTGGGACGCTGGGGAGCGCAGCCAAGACCCAAGCCTGAAAAAAGCACTAAGAAAATAAAGAGCTTCCGAAAGTACTGCACGGTTCCTCCATTTCTTCGAATGGCGATTTTTGGGTAGGCCGCAGACTAGAGGGGAAAGGGGCGCACCGCGACCGATTGGGCCAAAGAAACGTCCGGAATGCTTGATGCGGACTCAGGCACTGCCTGAAGAAGCGGTGGATTCCGTCATCTCGCGAAAATTCGAGGGGGTGGCGCCCGTAAACTTGCGGAAGGTCTCGTTGAAGACTGACTTGGAATTGAAGCCGCTGTCGTTGGCAATGCCCAAAATATTCATGTGGGCGAAAGCCGGATCGCGGAGCCGGCGCTTGGCCTCTTCGATCCGAAAGCGATTGATATAGTCATAGAAATTGCTGCGAATTCCCCGATTGAGAATTTCCGAGACCTGATAGGGCTTGAGCCCGATCGCCTCGGACAGGTGGACCAGCCGAAGCTCGGGATCGAGGTAGGGTTTTTGCTCGGCCATGTATTTCTCGAGCTTCCGCCGCCATTCCTCCAACTTCTCTTCGGAGAAAGTGATCCTGGTCTCCGGCGGCGCGACGATTTCTTTTTTTAGAACCGAGACTGGCTGGGGCAAGGGCCAGTCCTCGTCCTTCAGGAAGAGCACCGATTGGCGGAGGCCGAAAAAGCCCATCAGCAGGAAAATCAAGGTGATGAGTGGAACCGTCACGGTTTCCAATCGAGTGAAGGGGCCGCCCAAGACGTCGACGACTTGAACCAGCCAGGGCAAAACGACCATCAATAGCAATATCTTCAGCCAAAGCAGCCGGACTTTCCGCAGATGGGAGAAGAACGACTCCAGCTGAGACTGGTAATGGCGGATTTGGCGATAAGAGGCGTAAAAATAAAAGCCGGAAACCAGAACGTCGAGGACGGTGCAGAAATAGCGGAACCAGGCCCGCAATTCGGGGCTGGGATCGCCCTCGACCCGCGCCAAGGAGACCCAAGCCGATATCGCGATCGCCAAGGCGAGGCCGCTGGGGGCGAAATGCAGCCAAAGGCTTTTTTTCCAACGAAATCCCGGGGTCGTCAGGACCAAGACATAGAGGTAAACCAAGGCCGGGATCATGACGCTGGCGATGAAGCCCAACCCCCATAAGTAGGGATAACGAGGGTCGATTTTGCCGACCCGGACGACTTGAGAATATTGATAAAGCAGCGAGGCGGCCAGAATTCCGGCCAACAGAATGTTGGCTTTGCGATTGTCCCGCCGAAAAAGCAGGGCCGCGATCAGGAGAGCCCCGATCACCAACGCAATCAGCATAAGCGCGGGAAGTAAGGGCATAAATATCCGTTAATATTATCTTAAAGGCCCGGGCCGAGGGGAAGGAATTAGTTCGGATTTTCTTTCGGTCGTCCGGAAAGGAAATTCGGACGACGTTTCCAGCGCTCCCTTCTAGAATTTTTCTCAACGGCCAGAGGACTCGGGAAATTCTCCGACCAGGGGTTAAGAGGCCGTTGAGGACATAGGCACCGCCAGGTGTTCTGGGTAAAGGGTGGAGAACCCCCCGGCCCTTTCAAGAGCCGGGGGGTTTTTTCTAGGGCCCCATCGATTCCCGCAGCTCGACCAGGAGCTGGTCCATGCTGTCGAGCCGGATCAAGCCGCGACGGGGGAATTCCAAATCCATGATGACGAAGATGGTAGCCGAAATGATGGCGACGAAAGCCAAGCGATGAAACCAGCTGCGGTTCGGGCTTTTCGACATTCCATATCCGGCGACCGCCGCGCCGAGCAGGGCCAAGGTCCAAAGCAGGGCGAAAATCGCCAGCGGTGTATGGATCAGGGCCATGGTGGTGCGGGTGGTCGTGATGTCGATCATTTCGTTCAAGGCCGGGAGAACCACCACGGCGGCGCCGGGCTCGCCCCCCTTGACCGCCCGAACCGCCTCGGACCAAATCCGCTGTTGCAGGCCCTGGGCCTTCTTCAGCTCCCGGGAAACCTTCGGCATATCGGGAACGGCTCGGTAGACCGCGATGCGGGTGTCGAGATACTCCTTGAACGCCAGGCGCAGCTCGGGCTGGGCGGCTTCCGGTAAAATATCCAGCCGCAGGTAAGCGGTGCCGATGGCATTGGCCTCCTGGATGATGAGCTGGCGCCGCTGGTCCATCCGCGATTGGGCCGCGCTGAAGGTGAAAGCCAAAAGCAGGCCCAGCAAGGCGAGGATCGAAGTCTCGATGGTGCCGGTGCTGCTGCCGTCTTCGAGGCCCGAGGCCCGGCGGCGCTTGCGGATGCCGTAAACGTAGCCCAGCTCCACGCAAACCAGCATGCCGAGCAGCAGGCCCAGCACGATCCAGGGGATCAGCTCGGAATAAAATTGCAATTTCTCCATAAATAATTCTCGACCCCGGCCGGCGTCTCTCCCATAATTTTCGCGACCGATTTATTTAAATCGAAACCCAGCCCGGAGGCCATCATGAAATTCCATGCGCTCGCCCTCGCGCTCTGCTTGATCCTGCTCCCACCGGCCCTGCGGGCTCAAAGCTCTTCCGGCGCCAAGCTCTCGATGTCCCAGCTCGAGCAATTGCTGGGGCCGATCGCGCTTTACCCCGACCCGCTGCTGGCCCAGATCCTCCCGGCTTCGACCTATCCGCTGGAAATCGTCGACGCCGCCCGGATCATCCATGGCTCCGGCGACTTCTCGAAGATCGACTCCCAGAGCTGGGATCCGAGCGTCAAGGCGGTGGCCCACTACCCCTCGACCCTCAAGATGATGAACGACAAGCTCGACTGGACCCAGCGACTGGGCCAAGCGGTCATCAATCAGCAGCCGGACGTGATGCAGGCGATCCAAAACTTGCGAGCCCAGGCGCAGCAGCAGGGTAACCTCAAATCGACCGCCCAGCAGAAAGTCAGCACCGACTCCAGCAACAAGATCGAGATCGTGCCGGCCAACCCCGAGGTGGTCTACGTCCCGACCTACGATCCGACCTTGGTCTACAGCACCAGCGCGGTGGCGGCGGTGGTGCCCTTGATGACTTTCAGCGCCGGCCTGGCGATGGGCGCCTGGCTCTCGACCGGATTTTATTGGGGCGGCAACACCATCGTCTGCTGCGGCGGCTATTGGGGCCCCCATGGCTGGAATAACGTCACGATCAACAATTACAACATCAACAACAATACCTGGAACCGCAACACCAACATCAACAACAACACCAACAACTGGCAGCACGATTACAATCGGAGCAATCCGACCACCGGCCGCAGCGGCAACCTGGGCGCCGCCGAATCGCCCTTCGCCAAGAACCACGGCAGCGGCCTGGGCGGCGGGGCCTCGGCCCAATCCAACCTCCAGAGCTTTCAGCGCGACATGGCCGGAAGCCGCGACCGCCAAGCCAACGCCAACATGTTCGGCGATCGGGGCGACCGCAACTTCGGCGGCGAGGATAGTTTCCGCGGATTTCAAAGCCGCGGCGGCGGCGGAGGGTTCGGCCGCTTCGGTGGCGGCGGATTCGGCGGCGGTGGCTTTCATGGAGGCGGCGGCTTTCGCCGCTAAGAGGAGCGAAAATGCAAAGCCCTTTCCGAAAATGGATGTCGGCGCTCTTGGCCCTGGGCTGTCTCGCCTTTAGCTTCAGTCTTTGGGCGGCCGAGAAATTCGCCAGTCCCGAGCAGGCTCAGCAGGCTTTGGTCCAAGCCCTCGCCGGCGCCGACCCCGAATCGGCCTTGAAAAAAATCTTCGGCCCCGAAGCTTCCGATCTCTGGACCTCGGGCGATGCGGCGCAAGATCAGGAGCGCCGCCAGGCCTTTCTCAAACGGGCCGCCGAGCAAAGCTCCTGGTCGCCGCTCGGCAAGGACCGCACGGTCCTCCTCGTCGGCCAGGACCAATGGTCCTTCCCGATTCCCTTGAAGCGCCAAGGCAAGTCCTGGGCCTTCGACACCAAGACCGGCCGCGAGGAAATCCTCAACCGCCGCATCGGCGCCAACGAGCTCGATGCGATCGCCGGCGCCGAGGATTACGCCCGGGCCCAACAGGAGTATTTCCAGCAGGACCGCAACGGCGATGGCGTTAAGGAATACGCCCAGCGTTTCGTCAGCGATCCCGGGCAAAAGAACGGTCTCTACTGGGATTCGAAGGATCCCCGCGCGACCAGCCCGGTCGGCCCAGCCATCGGCCAGGCGACGATTCAAGACCTGCCCGGCGGCGAGAGGCGGTTGATCCATCACGGTTATTATTTTCAAGCCCTGGGCGAGCAGAGCAAAAAGGCTCCGGGCGGCGCCAAGAGCTTCATCCAGGACGGCAAGCAAACTCAGGGCTTCGCCCTCCTCGCCTATCCGATGAGCTATGGCAGCTCCGGTATCATGAGTTTCCTGGTCGGGCCCGATGGCCGGGTCTTGCAAAAGGACCTGGGCCGGGGGACCGCCAAGACCGCGCTCAAAATGACCGAATACGACCCCGATTCGAGCTGGAAACCGGTCCACCAGATCAGTGCCAATCGCCCAATTATCAAGCCGTAATGTCATCCTGAACGAAGTGAAGGATCTACGACCTCACAAGATGGACCATCTACCTTAGGAGGTCGCAGATCCTTCGTCGCTTCGCTCCTCAGGACTTCACAAAACTTCACGTTTGCGGCCCGAGCCCCATCTTTTCAGGCCGCTAATTTCCAATTTCTCTAATTATTTCAACGATCCATCTCCTTGGCCCCCGGCCTGCAATCTCCCTCTTTCGATTCCGCAAGGGATCGCAACAATAACCGGGCACTCCACAATTGCCTATTAAGGATGATCGTATGAAGACCCAAAGAAAACACAAACTGGCCCTTGGCCTCCTCGCTCTCAACCTGATCTTCGCTGGCCAAGCCATGGCCGAGTTAAAAAGCGTGGACTTGGATAGCGCGGACCACCTCCTGGTCACCATTCCGGCCGAATCGGCGGAAAGCACCCGGCTGATCTACAGCATCGACGACAACAAGGTCGAAGCCTTCCCGAAGGACGGCGAGGTGATCGAGCTTAGCGCCGAGCTGAAATTCGAAGGCGGTAGTTGGCTCGGTGGTTTCTCCTTCCTCGGTTACACCGACGTCAGCGCCAACAATGTGCTCGAGATCACCGGCACCGACCCCATCGGCTATGGAATGAACATCAAGTTCAAGTCCACCAGCGAAAAGGCGGAGATCAGCAGCGCCTTCCCGCTGACCCTGGAATCGTCCGGCGCCAAGGTCGAGGTGATTTTCGGCGGCAACTTGGATGAAATCGAGAGCTCGCCAAGCGATCCGATCGCCTTTTTCGACGAGGCTCGGGAATTCCACCAGGATGGCGTGCTCGATATCCGCTTCGTGGTCGAGCAAGCTCCAGTCGATGATGGCGCCAACGACGACCAAAACAACGATGACGGTATCAACGACCAGAACCAGCCCGAAGCTTCCGGTGGCTGCTCGATGGTTGCCCATGCCGCCGGCTCGGCCTTCAACCTCCTGGCCCTGCTGCCCTTGGCTGGCTTGGCCCTGGCCCGACGCCGTAAATAAGCTTCTCTCCCTTCTATCCAGACAAACCCCTTCGGCGTGAGGCCGGAGGGGTTTTCTTTTGGGAATAGTTCACAAATTAGGAAGTATTTTCTGTGAACAAGAGTCAACAGCTGGCCTTCCTTCATTAAAAATATATTAATATCAACCACTTATAAATTTGAAAATTTTGGCCCCAGGCTTGCTTTAGGAGATCCCGAGGTTATTGAAGGAGGATCCCATGTCTTGGAACAGCATTATTTTGTCGAACCCCGATATCGATAAGGGAAGCCAACTGGCCCGGCGCCAAGCCGAGGGCCTGGACGACATTTATTTCCGCCAGACTTCGGGCGATATCACCAAGCCCGACGAAACGGATGCGGTCGACATGACCGACGAGGTGACTCGCCGGGTCGACCCGAAAAAGCTGCCGCTGGATCCAATCGGCGAGCACGAGTCCTACAAGCTGGTCAACGGCAAGAACTACCGGGTCGGTTACGAAGACGTCGGCGGCGGCAAGCGCGTGCCCTACCTCCAAGAGGTGCTGGGCCGGGGCCATTATTCCGACACCAAAATGGCCCTGATCGGCGGCAAGGTCTACGAGATCGAGTTCGAGAAGGACCCCGAGACCAAGCGCATCAGCACTTATCTCACCACGCCGGTCGGCGATCTCTTCCAGAACGACAAGTTCCTGGCCGACCAGACCCCGGCTCAAAAGCTGGAGCTCCTCGGCAAGATCCGCAAATCGGCGACCTACACCACCTGGTACGACAGCGGCGAATACAACCGCTATCACCGCGAAAAGTACGAGGGCGAAAAGAATCCGGAGTTGGACCCGGCCAAGGTGAGGAGCTACGACTTCGACCCCGGCGTGATGACCCTGTATCGGGACATCGAGAAGAAGGCCGGAAGCCCGGCGGCCGAGCCGCTGCCGACCGACCTGCGCCAGCTGAGCATGGCCGGCGCCGTCGGCTCCAGCCTCGGCCTGGGAATGGCCCTCTATGCCGGCAGCTTCGCCGCCCGGCAAGCGATGATGAAGGAGAACGGCGTTCATGAGTCGGCGACTCGGCAAATAGCTCGCCCCATGGTGAAGCTTAACCGCCGCACCTCGCAGAACGCCGTGCCGAGCCGAAATCGCTAAAAGGCCAGAGCCGGGCTTCGCCGCAGCACCCGGAGGGCTTCGGCCGAGACCAGGCCCGCCAGGGCCAAGAGCAGCGCCGAAACCAGCGCATTGATGACCGGGATTTGGCCGAGCGAGCCGGTCTCGAGGAAAGCTCGATAGCCGGCCAGGATCTGGATCAACAGCGACCACACCGTAATGACCAAGACGAAGCCCATCGGCAGCAGGGTGAACCAGTAAGTTCGGCCGCTCCGCTTCAGCCAGACCGTAACGCCGAGCAAGGTCAGCGCCGCCAACAGCTGGTTGGAGGTGCCGAATAGCACCCAGAAGGAAGACCAGCCGCTCCCCTTGGCCAGCAAGAGAAAGAGCGCCGGAATCCCCACCGTCAACCCGGTGGCCAAGACCGCGACCGTCCGGCCTTGGCTGCCGATCAACTCCTGCAGGATATAGCGGCCGAGCCGGGTCGCGACGTCGAGGGTGTCGAAGACGAAGGTCGAGAAGGCCATCGCGCCGAAGGTGATGGCGAAGACCAAGTTCTCCTTGCCCAGGATCAGCGTCAAAAATTTCCCGATGCCGGCGCCGTAAATGGCGCCCGGCGAACCCTTGGCCTCGCCGTTGGCTAGAATCATCACCGTCGCCAAAGCGATCATCGCGACGAAGCCCTCGAGCAGCATTGCGCCGTAGCCGACCTCGCGGCAGTCGGTCTCCTTGGCAATCTGTTTGCTGGTGGTGCCCGAGCAGACCAAGCCGTGAAAGCCGGAGCAGGCCCCGCAGGCGATGGTCACGAAGAGGAAGGGAAAGAGCGAGCTGGTCAGGGCCGTTCCGTGCCAAGCCTTGAAGTAATCCTGCTTGATCTCATAGCCGCCGAAGAAGACCCCGATCACTCCGATCGCCAAGGCCATGTAAAGCACGAAACCGCCCAGATAGCCCCGGGGCTGCAAGAGGAGCCAGACCGGCAAGAGCGAAGCTACCAAGCAATAAAGTAGGATGATCAGCGCCCAGGACTTTTGGTCGAGCAGCAGCCAGGTCGAAATTTGGGTGCCGAGATAGACGGCGCCGAGGGTCGCCGGCACGAAGATCAAAGTCAGGATCCAAAGCGGCGGGTTCCACTTCCGCTGGATCAGGCCCATCAAAATCGACACCGTCAAATACATCGCGCTGGCCGCGGCCACCGCTCCGCCGCGCTCGAAACCGAGCTGCATGCCTTCCAGCTCCTCGATCCGGCCGACGAAGGTGCCGGCGGTGATGTCGGTGAAGGCGACGATCACGTAGATCAGCGAGACCCAGATGAAGAGCATCATGCCGAGCCAGGCCCGCGACCCGATGTTGAGCTTGATGATCTCGGCCACCGAATGGCCGCGGTGCCGGACCGAAGCGACCAGCGAGGAAAAGTCGTGGACCGCCCCGATCAAGACTGCGCCCAAGCCGATCCAGAGCAGGCAGGGCAGCCAGCCGAATTGCTGGCAGGCCAGAATGGGGCCGGCAATCGGGCCGGCGGCGGCAATGGCGCTGAAATGCTGGCCCAATAAATAGAAGGGCTTGGTCGGGACGTAGTCGATCCCGTCGTTTTGCTCCACCGCCGGCGTCGGGGTCTGGGGATTCAACCTGAGGGTCTTGGAAAGAAATCGGCCATAAAAATGATAGCCGAAGAAAAGAAAGAGCAGGAGCAGGGCCGAGATCAGGGGGAGAGACATCGAGCGGCAATCTAAAGAGGGCCCCTGTCTCGATCAAGAGGAAATTTTTGAACGATTAGTTCACATATTGAGAATAAAAATTTGCCATTATTCCCGTTCCTCAAATCAATGACCTGATAAAAGCACGTAATATCAAGCAGTTAAATATTTGGCCCATTTGGCACTGCCTTTGCTTTATAGATTGTCAGAGACGATCCGGGGGCACAGCCTGGAAAAGCTCTAAAACCGAAAGGTTTTTGACAATTTCTTGAGGAAGGGTGGGCCGTAGCCAATAACCCCGAGCCCTCTGGCCGGCCCACCCGACCTCTTCTTTTTCAAAGCCCTTAAAATTAGATTCACAAAGAGCTCCTCCCGTCCCAGACTGGAACAAGGAACAACTTTTCAACCCCCTGAGCCGAAGATCTCTGCAGAGGGCCAATGAAAGTCACCCAGCCATATTCCCTGGTTTTGATTGCGACGCTGCTTTTCTGCCTCGGCGCCTGCGTCGGTGGCGGGGCCCTCGAAGGCGGCGGTCCCGGCGGCTCCATCGGCGAAGTCGGCCAAGGCCAGGGTCAACCGACCATTCAGCCCGGCGCCGACCATCAACCGGGAACCCCGATCGAGCCCGATGACGAGAAATCGGCCAGCGATGACCTGGCGATTCCGCCGCCGCCGCCCACCGAGGAGCCCGAGCCGGGCCACGGTGCGACCGATCTAACCTACTAATTTTTTCAGGGCCCACTTGTTCTTGGGCAGCTCGTATTTCTCCAACAAATTGTAGAGATGGCGGGTGCTGATCCCCATCGCCTTGGCGGCCTCGCCTTTATGAAAGCCGCTGCCGCGCAGGGCTTGGAAAAGGGCTTCGCGCTCCGGCGGCTGGTCCGAGCTTTCGGCCGATGACGCGGCTACCGCCGTCGTTTCGACCTGACCCTCCTTCAGCTCCGGCTTGAAACCCAAGGTCTCGCTGGTGATCGTGTCGTTCTCGGCGAAGAGCACCGCATTGCGCACGGTGTTCTCCAGCTCCCGGATATTGCCGGGCCAATCGTAGGCCGCGAGCAACCCCAGGGCCGCTTCGCTGATCCCGAGCTCGGGCTTGCCGCTCTCCTCGGCCGCCTTTTTCAAAAAGCGCCGGACCAAGGGCGGGATGTCCTCGCGACGCTGGCGCAAGGGCGGCAATTGGACTCGAATGCCATTGAGGCGGAAGTAGAGGTCCTCGCGGAACTTCCCGGTCCGAACCATTTCCTTGAGGTCCTTGTTGGTCGCCGAGATGACGCGAACGTCGACCTTCACCGCCCGATTGGAGCCGAGCCGGCGGAGCTCGCCTTCTTGCAGCACCCGGAGCAGCTTGGCCTGCATCGGCAGCGGCATGTCGCCGATCTCGTCCAAGAAGATGGTGCCGCCGTTGGCCGCTTCGAAGAGGCCCATCCGCTCTCTTTCGGCGTGAGTGAAGGCCCCTTTGACGTGGCCGAAGAGGACGCTCTCGAGCAAGTTTTCCGGAATCGCGCTGCAGTTCTCGGCGATGAAGGGTCCGGCCTTGCGCTCGCCGTGGAAATGGAGGGCCCGGGCGATCAGCTCCTTGCCGGTGCCCGATTCGCCGTGGATCCAGACCGCCAGCCGGCTGTCGACCACCCGGTCGAGCAGGCTTAAGACCTTGATCATGGCCGGCGATTGGCCGACGATCTCCTCGTAGCCGTAACGCAGGTTCTTCCGGGCCTCGGCCAGCTCCAGACCGATGCGCTCCAACTCATGATCCTGCTCCTCGACCCGGTGCTCCAAGGCCCGCTTAGCTTGGGCCAGCTCGCCCAAGGTCCGAGCTTTCTCGATCGCCAGCACCGCCTGATCGGCGAAGGCCTTGAGGAAGAGCAGCTTCTCCTCGGAGAAGGCGCCGATCTCGAAGCGGTGATCGAGATAGAGCACCCCGAGGCAGGCGCCGGCGCCGACCAGCGGCAGGGCCAGGATCGAGCGCAGGCCGTAGCGTTGGATGCTCTCGGCGTGGCGGAAGGAAGGGTCGGCCTGGGCATCGTCGGTGAGCAGGGCCACCCGGCGGCGCAGCGCTTCCTGGACCACCGATAGGCTGATCTTGAACTCCTCGCTGCTCAGGTTCTCCCGCTTCAGGTTGCGGGCGGTCTCGACCTTGAAGCCCGGCAGGATCTGCTCGGCGCTCTCGGCCTCGCGGAGCAGGAGGAAGCCGCGCTCGCCGCCGGCTAGGCTCATCGCCGCGTCCATCACCTGCTCGAGGACTTGGGCGAAATCGCGCTCCTCGTTGAGCCGCTTGTTGATCTTAGCGAAGGCCAAGAACTTCTCGCGAGACAGCCCTTCGGCCTTGAGCCGCATCCGCCGCGCCTCGGCCAAGCGGCGATAGTCCTCGCGCTGCTCGAAACCGAGCTGCCGGTCCTCGGGCAAGCCCCGGTAAAGGGCCTCGAGCCGGTCGAAGGCCTCGCTCCGCACCCGCTCGGCCGCTGCGTCGAAGCCATGACGAAGCAAAAGCTCGCCGCCGGCTTGGAGCGCCAAGAGCAGGACTTCCTCGGGCGCCGCCCGCCGCAGCTCCTCGAGAGCCCTTTCGAGCCGCTCCGGCGAAAGCGCGGTTTCCCCGCCGACGGCCGCAAACCAATGAGCCAAACCCTGCCAGCGCGGCGACCCGGCCCGGGCGGCGCTCCGCCGAGCGGCCTCGATGTCGCCGGCCAAGGCTTCGGTGAAGCATTCGTGCCAGCGGCTCAAGTCGACCTCCTCGGCCGCCGCGGCCTGGGCGAAATGCTCTTGCGAGCTTCGATAAGCGGCCAAGGCGTCGGCATAGTTCCGGCGCAAGCGGAAGGCTTCGCCGCGCAGCCGTTCGAGATAGCCCAGCAGGTCGGGCCGCTTCAGCTGGCGAGCCTCGACGCCGGTTTCTTCCAAGAAAAGCGGCAGGCTCTCGCCCAAATAAACTTGGAGGGTGGCCAGGTTGAAACCGTGGATCCAATGGTCAAGGTCGGTGCCGCCGCGCTCGAAGAAGGCCTGGGCTCGGGCCGCGGCTTCGGCCGCCCGGCCGTAGTCGGCGGCCTCGATCAGGATCGAGGCCATGTTGCTGTGAGTCCGCCCCTGCTTGAGCCGGTCCTGATTTTTCTCGGCCAAGGCCAGGACCTGGGACTGGATCTCCAAAGCCCGGTCATAGTCGCCCATCTGCTGGGCCAAGTCGGCGAGCAAGGGAGCGGTGTTGGCGAAGCCCTCCTCGTCGCCGAGCTTCCGGCTCATCGCCAGGGCTTCTTCCCAGGACTCCCGAGCCTTCTCCCGAAGGCCTTCGCTCAATTCCAAAAGGCCGCGGTGACGCAGGAGCTGGGCCAGCTCCGGCGCGGCTTGGCCGGCGCCGGCCAAGCCTTGCTCGAAGAAACCCCGGGCCGCGGCCGGGTTGCCTTCCTCCTGCTCGAGCCGGCCGCGCAGGGCCAGGACCTTGCGCCAAAAGGGCTGGTGCTGGGCGAAGCGCTCCGGCGCCGCGGCGGCCAAGGCCCGGTCGTAAAGCTTCTTGGCCTTGGCTTTTTGACCCTGATGCTGGGCATTGAGCCCCATGAGGTAAAAATATTTGAGGGTCTGAACGCCGCTGCCGTCGTCCTCGGCCACCTCATACCAGTTTTCATAGGCCTCGGCGGCCTCCTCGAAGCGGCCGAGCCGACTCAAGGCCGCCGCCAAGTAAGCGTAGGCATGGGCCCGCTCCAAATCCGAGAGCGGGCCGCCAAGCAGCCGTTGGTAAAGCTCGACCGCCGCTTCGGCATCGCCGGCGGCGCTGAGCTGCTCGGCGGCCCGGCTGCCCTGGCGCCAGAACTCCTCGACCAGGCCGGCGGCTTCGGCCAAGGCCGCCAAGGTCAAGGGCTGGGCTCCGCCCGGGGCCGAGAAGTGGAGATAAAGTTTCTTCGCCATGGCGGCCGCTTCACCGCCGGACCAAGCCGGAATTTGGCTGCGCAGCATGGGAATCAAAAGCTGTTGAGCCTCGAGCTGCGTCATCGCCGCGTCAAAACGATTTTGAGGGATTTCCAAAACGGCGGCCAAGGGCTCCAGCGCTTCGGGCTGCAGCAACAAAGCCCAGGCCAGCAGGATCTGCCGGGCTTCGGGTTTGAGGCGCCGCCAAGCCTGCTTTTTTTCCTCGAGCCAAGACTCGGGCAAGGGCCAAGGTTGGGCGGGGCTGAAGCCCCGGGCGACAAGTCCGGTGGCAAATCCGGTAGCCCCGGGCTTCAGCCCCGCTGCCCCCGTCTTCCCCGCCACCTCGCTCAAAACCTGCAGCAAGACCGGCAAGCCGCCGCTCAGGCGATGAGCGGTCTCGACCGAGGCCGGGCTCAGCTCTTCGCCTAAGGCCTCGCGAAGGAATTCCCGGCTTTCCTCCCGACTGAATGGTTCGACCCGCCAACGCTGCGCCTCCGCGGCCGAGCTCAGCCAAGCCCGAAGCTCCGGGAGCAAATTCGGCGCGCTCTCGTCGAACTCGAGGAGCAAGCCGATCGAGGCCGGCCGGAGCGAGCCTAAAAATTCGAGCAGCTCTTTTTGCCGAGCTTCGGGCGCGCGGTGGAGATCGGCATAAGCCAGCAGGGCCGGGCCCGCCTGGAGCGCGGCCCGCCATTCGGCCGGCGAGGTCTCGTCCAAGCGGCGCAGCGGCAGATCGCTTTGCAAGGCCTGCCAGCGAATTTCCTCAAGGCAGCGGCTGCGGCCGGAGCCGGGGCCGCCGCTCAAGAGCCAAAGCGGAGCGCGAGCCCGGCCGGCGGCCCAGTCGGCGACCGCGTTTTTCATGGCGGCGCGCCAAGCCTCGCGGCCTAGAAAGGCCGGGGGCTCCTCGCCGCTCTCGGCCGGCGCCTGCTTGGGGAAAAGCCGGCGCAGAACCTTCAAAGCCGATTCGGCGCTGCGGATTCGCTTTTCGAGCTCGGGCTCGAGCATCCGCCCGAGAAGCCGGGCAAAACCTTCGGGGAAATTCGGCCGCCACTTCGTCAGCGGCAGGGGCGCGTCGAGAAATTTCTCGGCCAAGGCGCTGCCGGGATAAGGTAAGCGGCCGGTGGCGAGCTGATAGAATACCGAGGCCAAGGCGAAGAGGTCCGAGCCGGGACCGGCCGTTCCGCCCAAGGCTTCGGGGGCCAGGTAGTCCCAGGTGCCGCTGTAGCCGCCGTCCTGGGCCCCGACGTTTTCGGCGGCCAATCCGAAGTCGAGCAGCTTGAGTTGGCGCTTTTTGGCGAACTTAAAATTGCTCGGCTTTAAATCGCCGTGCCGCAGTCCCCGCCGATGGAGGTAGGTCAAGGCGCTCAGGGCTTGGGCGAAAGCTTGAATCCAATCCTCGGGCGGAGCCGATTCCAAAGCCTCGGCCAAGCCGGGACCGGAAAGGTATTCGAGCACCAGGCCGGGGCCCGATTCCGCGATGCCCTTGATGCCGGCCGTTTCCGGCAAGAAGTCGACCACCTTCACCAGATGGGGATGGGAGCAGCGAGTGAGGAAATTCAATTCCCGCTTGAGCCCGGTGCCGGCTTGGCCTTCGCTCAAAACCTTCAAGGCGAAGTGCTCCATCCGGCGGTTATGAACCCGATAGACCTTGCCAAAGCTGCCTCGGCCCAATTCATTCTCCGCCGCATAAGCCTGGGAATCTTCCACGGGGCCCCCTATTTCACATTTTTATGAAATCGCTTCACAAAATGATGACCCCATTCTCCTGGTTTGCCAATTTATTTTTTAATTAATCTTTAAAATTCAAATAGTTGTACATTTATTCGGGCAATGGGGGCTTTGGCCTTTTTATTGTAATTTCCTGAAAGCGACGGGCTTGAGGCACCCCGGGCCCCGAGAAAAAGGAGACGATCATGAAGGCTTTATTTTTGGTTTTAGCAATGCTTGTCGGCGGTTTGGCCGCGGCTCCCGCTTCGGCCGGAGCTCTGCCTCCGCACTGCGATCCCTGGTTCGGGACCGAGCCCGTTCCGACGCCGACTCCACCTCCTACCGGAGCCGACGATTTCACCACCCTGCCTCGACCGACCCCGCCGCCGGTGCCGATCGAGCCCGGCCCTCAGGCCATGCCGGCCTATGGTCCCTGCCCGGTGCCGACGCCGACGCCGGAGCCGACCCCAACCCCTACGCCGACGCCCATCCCCACCGAGCCGCCGGCAACCGACGATCCCAATCAAGTCACCGACCCGGGCCAGCCGGTGCTCGAAGGCAGCGGCTGCAGCTTGAACGGTGGAACCGGATTCTCGGGGGACACCTTGGCCCTGATAGGACTGGGCCTCGGACTCTTGGGCATGCGGCGCCGCCGCGCCTAAGCCCCCACTTTGTGGACCCGGCGAAGCGCCGTGAGGGACCCGTCCCCTCGCGGCGCTTCCTTTTTTTAGACTCCCCCCCTTTGAAAAAGGGGGGCAGGGGGGATTTAGAAATCGCCTCACATTAGAATCGGTTCTTTGGATTTCCCGCCACCGCTTTAAATCCCCCCTAACCCCCCTTTTCAAAGGGGGGATTAAGAGTGGCGTTTAAAAAAGCGGATCAGCCGCTTGGCCACCAAATCCTTGTCGTAATCGACGGTGATGATGTGGTTGCTCTTCTTCAAGGTCACGGTTTCGACCTCGTCGCTGGCCAAGAGGGCCTTGATGTAATCGAGGTTGCCGTAGGGCACGGTCTCGTCATGGAACGAGTGGAGGATGATCGTCGGCTGGCGCAGATGCTTCAGCTCCTGGCGGGCGGTTTGCTGGAGATCGAGGAGGTTGGCCACCGAGACCACCGGCACCTTGTGGTAAGTCTGATAGCGCCGCCGGGCCTCGGGATCGCGGATCGAGGCGATGGTCTTGGGCTGGTATTTGTAGACCCGCTTGAGCGGCGTCTTCCAGATCGCCGGGAAGACGTTGCGGACCAGAAAATTATCGAGAAAGAGCGGAGTCGCCATCAAGCCCAGGGCCTTGACCGTCGCCTTGTGGTGATAAGCCAGATGGACCGCCAGCAGGCCGCCCATCGAGAGGCCGGCCACCATGACCTGCTTGCACTCGGCCTTCAAGGCGTGGAGCGAGTCCTCGGCGCTGCGGTACCAATCCTTCCAATGGGTCTTTTCGAGATGCTCGACCTGGGTGCCGTGGCCGGCCAGGAGCGGGGCGATCACCGTGAATTTCGCCTTGTTGAGGGCTTCGGCCAGATAGCGCATCGAATCGGCGGTGGCGGTGAAGCCGTGAAGCAGCAAAACGCCGGTCTCCCCGCCCTCGAGACGGATGTCGCGGCTGTGCAGGGCTCGGGCGGGCATGGTGAGCATGGTTGGTCCTTGACTTTGGCATCCTACGATGGAATCACCGCGAAAATGAATGAAATTGTTGAAAAAGACTGTCTCGACGAGCTGGCGCTGAGCCTCAAGGAAGAGCTCGGTTTGGTCGAGGGCGAGATCCAGAAGAACCTCCAGAGCCATGTGCCCTCGGTCACCCAGATCGCCGGCCACATCGTGATGAGCGGCGGCAAGCGACTCCGCCCCATCCTCTGCCTCTTGGCGGCCCAAGCCTGCGGCTACCGCGGGCCCCGGGTCTTAAGCCTGGCGACCGCGATCGAGTACATCCACACCGCGACCCTGCTCCACGACGACGTGATCGACAATGCCCAGCTCCGCCGCGGCCGGCCTTCCTGCAATTCGATCTGGGACAACAAGATGTCGGTCTTGGTCGGCGATTTCCTCTACTGCCAAGCTTCGTCGCTGATCGCCCAGGACGGCGACCTCCAAGTGCTGCGCTCGATCACCGACGCGACCACCACCACCACCGAGGGCGAGGTCCTGGAGATCACCAAGTCGCGGGACCTCCGGCTGGGCGAGGCCGAGTATTTCAAGATCGTCGAGTTCAAGACCGGCATGCTGATGGCCTGCTCGACCCAGGTCGGCGCGATCATCGCCCAGGCCGAGCCGGCGATCGAGCGGGCCCTGGCCGACTATGGCATGCACCTGGGCATCGCCTTCCAGTTGGCCGACGACGTGCTGGACTATGTCAGCGTCGAGGCCGAGTTCGGCAAAGAGAAGGGCGTCGACCTGAAGGAAGGCAAGATCACCCTGCCCCTGCTCTACGCCCTGGAGCGCTGCAACGACGAAGAGCGCGAGACCATCCGCGACGCCACGATCAGCGCCCGCCGCGACATCTTCCTCAAGGTGCTGGAGATTTTAAAAAAGTACGGCGCTCTCGACTATGCCCTGGGGCTGGCCGGCGAGCGCAAGGAAGCCGCCAAGGCCAGCCTCAAGGCCCTCTCCGACAGCCCGGCCAAGAAAGCCTTGCTGCGTTTGGCCGATTACGTGATTGAACGGAAGAAATAATCACCACCCGCCCGAAGCCCCGCCGCCGCCGGAGCTTCCCCCGCCGAAAGAGCCGCCACCGCCGCCGCTGTAGCCGCCGGAGCCCCCGCTGGAGCTGGACCGCGTCTTCATCGGGATGGTCTGGTAAGTGGTCTCGGCGAACTTGCAGGCCCGGTACTTGCAATTCTTATCGGTCCGTTTCTGGCCCTTGGAAGTGTAAGTGGCTTCGGCCACGGTGGCGATGAGGGTCACCAGGCTGCGGTTTTGGCAGCGCGGACAGGGATCGGCGTAGGGCAGCTTGACGTCGAAGCGCTCCTCGGCGCGGCAGCGGGCGCAGCGCCAAAACTCATAATCCATGCCTTCGGCAATCTCCTCGGCGATCTCATTTTCCTTCAGCCGGGAATCGTCCTCTCTTTCATTGATCAGCTGCATCGGCTTTCGGCAGCTGGGGCAAAAGCGCCGGTAGCTCTCGACCCGCGGCCCGTAAATTTTCCGCCATATCGCCCACAAGCCCACGGCCGAAACGGTCCCGCCGAGCATGACCAAAACATGGACGCCGCCGAAGCCGGCGGTGAAAAATGTGACGACCAAGACGAAGAGGACCAGCAAAACCGGAAATTCGGTGCCGGATTTTCCGAAGGCCAGCCGGCGGCCGGCGATCGAAGGCGAGAGATGGAACCGCGCGGTCCGCCAGCCGATGAACAGCAGGGTCAAGCCGAGCACGGAAAGCCCGCCAAGCCAGCGCCGCCATTCGGACCAAGGCGATGGCTCCGGCGGCGAATCCAGCAAGCCGAGCGGCGGGGCCCCCTCGGCCGAGTCCACCGCTTCGGGCGGCCCGGGCAAGCTCAAAGCCACGCCTTCGCTTTGCGCGACCTTGGTGGCCAACGCCACGCCCAAATCATAGAGACCGAGGCCGAAAGCTCCCTGCTTGAAGCGCGGAACCGCTTTCTGATCCATCAGCCGCTTGCAGAGGGCGTCGGGCAGGGTTCCTTCCAAGCCGTAACCGACCTCGACCCGAAAGCGCCGGTCGTCGCGGGCCACCAAGACCAGGATGCCGTTGTCCCGGCCCTTCTTGCCGACGCCATATTGTTTGAAGAGCCGGCTGGCGAATTCCTCGACGTCGATGCCGCCGAGCTGGTCGATCGTGACGAAGGCCAGCTCGGCCCCGGTCTTGGCTTCGAGCTCGACGGCGAGGCTGTCGAGCTTGGCGATGTCGTCGGGGTTAAGCAAGCCGCCGGAGTCTTGGACATAGCTCCCCCGCTCGACCCGCGGATTGGGCACGTCCTTCACCTCCATCGCTTGTCCGGCCGAAACCCCGAAAATCAGCCCCAGTACCAAGAAAAGCCGGTGCATGGCGGCAAGTTAGCTAAAGCCGCGGATTGGAGCAAGTCATGGACGGTGCCGTCGGCCCGGCCTCTCCGGACCCGGCTCAGCCGGCATCGCTATTATTTCTTGTCAAAGCTCCCGGCGGGACCAAGAATTTTAGCTCACGCCCATGGAAGGAGGTTTCCATGCCCTGGAAAATTTTCCTGCTCCTCTTCGTCCTCGCCTTCGCCAGCTGCAGCAACAACGATGAATGCAGCGAAGCGGCTCTGGCGCTCGGCAAATTCGGAAGCACCGGCGGTTGCGGCTGCTTGAACAACAACGACTGTCCAGCCCACCAAACTTGCGACGAAAATCCTTTTGATTTCGTCAGCGACTGCTCCTGCGAGCCCGGCAGCAATGGGGCTGAATGCGCGGTCGATTCGCATTGTCCGGATGGCCAAACCTGCTCCTTCAATTGCCTTTGCGAAGGCGGGCCGAGCCCCTCGCCGACTCCCAACGGCTGCGCGCCGGTCAACGTCGAGCCCGGCACCGTGCCCTTCGGCGGAGCCTGCGATGCCGACGTCGACTGCGCCGACGAGTTGCCCTGCGTCGACTGCAGCTGCGTCTAATTGGGCTTTACTCGCCCGCCGGGGCTAAGTTAGGTCCGGGGGCATGGGATTCAATTGCGGCATCGTCGGCCTGCCCAACGTCGGCAAATCCACCATCTTCAACGCCCTGACCCACGCCGGGGCCCAGGCCGCGAACTATCCTTTCTGCACCATCGATCCCAACGTCGGCGTCGTCCCCCTGCCCGATGAAAGGCTGGCCCGGATCGCCCAGTATATTCCGCCGCAGAAGCTCATCCCGACCTCGGTCGAGTTCGTCGACATCGCCGGCCTGGTCAAAGGCGCCTCCAAGGGCGAGGGCCTGGGCAATCAATTCTTGGGCAACATCAAGAACACCGACGCCATCGCCCACATCGTCCGCTGCTTTCAAGACAACGACGTCGTCCACGTCGAGGGCAGCGTCGACCCGCTCCGCGACATCGAGGTCATCGACACCGAGCTGATGCTGGCCGACTTGGCCGGCGTCGAGAAGCGCCAGGAACGCACGACCAAGAACGCCAAGTCCGGCAACAAGGAGGCCTTGGCCGAGCTCGAGGTTTTGCAGAAGGTCCGCAAGGGCCTGGAAGACGGCATTCCGGCCCGCCGCTTGGGCTTGAGTCCCGAGGAAAAGCTGGCGATCCGCGAGCTCTTCCTCCTCACCTTGAAGCCGGTGATGTACGTCGCCAACGTCAACGAAGCGGAGGCGGCCGATCCGGGCGAGCTCGCGAAACGGGTGATGGCCTACGCCGAGAAGGAAGGCTCGCCCTGCGTCGTGCTCTCCGGCGCGATCGAGGCCGAGATCTCCAATTTGCCCGAGGCCGAGCAAAAGGCTTTCTTGGAAGATTTGGGCTTGAAGGAGTCGGGCTTGGACCGGATGGCCCGGGCCGGCTATCAGCTGCTCAACCTTTCGACCTATTTCACCGCCGGCGAGAAGGAAGTCCGAGCTTGGACCATCCCGACCCACGCCAAGGCGCCCCAGGCCGCCGGCGTCATCCACAGCGACTTCGAAAAGGGCTTCATCAAGGCCGAGGTCTATCACTTCGACGATTTGATGCGGCTCAAATCGGAGCAGGCGGTGAAGGAAGCCGGCCTGCTGCGCATCGAAGGCAAAGACTACGTCGTCAAGGACGGCGACATCATGCACTTCCGATTCAATGTCTGAGGGATCGACCTTTCCCCCTTTGAAAAAGGGGGATCAAGGGGGATTTAAAGCGTCGGCATAGAAGCCGGCGGTGAATTCATCTCCCTAGCGATTCGGTGCGCTTTCAAATCCCCCCTGCCCCCCTTTTTCAAAGGGGGGGTAAGAGCTCGACTAGGCCAAATCAAAAAGCAACACTTCGGCCGGACTGTGGGCGGTCAAATTGATGTCGGGCTCGCCGCTGATCGCGACGCCGTCGCCGGCTTTCAAGGTCTCGCCGCCCAGCTCCAGCTCGCCCCGGGTCACTTGAAGCCAAAGATGGCGGTCGGGCTTGTGCTGGAAAAAAACTTTCCGCCCGCTCTCCAGCTCGGCCAGAAAAACCCGCACGTCCTGATGGACGGTCACCGAAGCCTCGGCGCCGTCGGAGGAGGCGATCAAGCGCCAGGGGCTGTCGCCCTTGGCCGGCGGAACCGGCTTCTGCTCATAGCTCGGCGGCATCCCCTTTTCCCGGGGCAGGATCCAAATCTGCAGCAGGTGGACCGGCTCCCGGTCCGAGGCATTGAACTCGCTGTGGGTGACGCCGGTGCCGGCGCTCATCCGCTGGACCTCGCCCGGCCGGATCGTCGATCCATTTCCCATGCTGTCCTTGTGCTGCAAGACGCCTTCGAGGACATAGGTCAGGATTTCCATGTCGCGGTGGGGGTGAGTTCCGAAACCCTTGCCCGGTTGGACCCAGTCCTCATTGATCACCCGAAGGTCGCGAAAGCCCATGAAATGAGGGTCGTGGTAATCTCCGAACGAGAAAGTGTGATAGGTCTGAAGCCAACCGTGATCGAAATGGCCCCGCTCCTTGGCTCGGCGGACGCTGAGCATCGCAAACCTCCTTTATGGCCATTGCCAACAGCGGAATTATTTTAACTCAGGCGAGGCTCGGCGCGCGACAAGAACCGCGTGAGGGGTATCGGGCCGCTGGCACCAGTCGGTGGGAAAGAGCGGCGGCTCGCGAAGCGAGGCAGCCGGCCGATAATAGAGCGGCTCGAAAACAAGGCCGTGCAATTCCTCGAAATGGCGGAGGATCTCGAAAGGCGTCCGCGGGTTGTAAGCTTGGATCAAGAGATTCTGGGCCCGCAGGCCCGGCCGCAGGAGATCGAAGGCGCCGGGCAGCGAAACTTGATGGCCGGCGAAGAAAAGAAAGGGCGATCCGTTGAGGAAAAGCGTGTCGAGCTCGGCTTTCCGCAGCTCCGCCGGGTCGACGCTCGCCGGATAAGTTCCATTCAGCTCAAGTCCCAGGGCGCGGCCGCCGAGCCGCTCCACCGCCTCCAAGGTTTCGAGGCGGCCGCCGTAGCCGACTTCCAAGAAGCGCCCCTCTTTCCTCACCAAATGCCGGAGGATGGCATCCATGCTCGGCTCGACGCCGAGCCGGTCGAAAGCCGGGATCGCGTGGCCGGCCTCGATCTCGGTCAAAGTCGGAATGCGAAAACCCAAGCGCCGCTCCGACCAATCCGCAAAAGCCCGGTCGGCCGCCGCCCGATGGCGTTCGCCCAGCTCCGGCGGAAGCAAGGTTGGGCGAGGCCGGGTCACCAGCCGCTGGCCCGAAGGTCCGCCAAGATGCCGGGTATAGCTATCTTGAATGAGGCCGTGCTCCAAGATGCGGTGAATGGCGGGCGCGACGTTCGGCAATTCCAAGGTCGCGGCTTCGACGTAGGCCTGAGTCGTCAGCCAATCCAGGAAGATGGTGGTGAGGAGCGGGCTGCGCACCGGAAAATTATCCAAGATCCAGCGCCGACCCTGGAGCTGGAGCCGGCTCCGAATCTCGGCCTGGCCGTCTTCGACCCGCAGGAGCCGGCCATTCTCGCCGACCTCGACCTCGAGGAAGACCTCGCCATGGGAGCCGGTGGCGATCCTCCGCCGCCCACCGGCCAAGGCTTCTCCCTCGACCGGAAGGTGGAGTTGAAAACCGGCCTCGGCTTGGGGAAAGCTGAAGTTGAGCGCGCGGCGCACTGAAATTTCGCCCTGGCTCAGCTCGGCGCCGGCGAAGCGGTAGACTTGGTCGCCAAGATGAATCGATTGGCCGGGCCGAAGGCGAAGCGAGCCGCCCGGCGGCAAAACTTCCTCGCCGACCCGCACCACGAAATCGCGCCGCCGGCTTTGGGTGCTGTCGCCGTCGATCAGCCAAAAGACGCCTTGACCCTCGATGATCCGAATATTGGGTGAAACCGACCGGTCGACCGGCCGCGATCTTCCGTCGCGCGGGATGCGGAGTTCGGCCTTAGGCGCCGGGGCCGCCGGGCCGAAGCTGAAGTTGGGACGAGGCGAGGTTTCGGGAAGTCGCACCGTGAGGTTGAGCGAGGGTCTGAGGCTCGATGCTTCGCCGGCGAAAGCCAGCTCGGGGAAAATCCCCCCTAGCCTCCCTTTTTCAAAGGGGGGAACTCTTCCCTCCCCCCTTTGAAAAAGGGGGGGCAGGGGGGGATTTGGCAGCCCTCGCGACAAGGCCTCCGTCCGAACCTCCACTCCCCTCTCCCAACGCCGCATCCCTTCACCGAGCAGTCCGTGGTTCAATCGCCCCGCCACCTGGAAGGTCAGCAAGGTCGAGAGCCCATCCACCAGCGCGATCGACCCGCTCGTTCGCTCTCTTAAGCCCGCTCGAACCTCCAGCTCATGGCCCAGCAAGATCCCGCCGTACATCCCGCTGG